>CAWVTP010000036.1:0-17962 GCA_963933035.1 uncultured Puniceicoccaceae bacterium
ATCACAGCAAATCGGCAATCTCGGCACATGGGAGGTTTCCAGAGGTGCCCTTATGTCTTTACGGGCAACAATTGCAATAATTCGAGGACCACTTCATCTCCAAATAAACGCAGAATTAGGAGGTAACTCAGGACGCCTAGAGGAACGATACAGGCAACGGCTAACAGAGCAGATGTTTTAAAGCCCATGGCGAAGCTAGCAATCAGCATCAATCCTCCTTCGCAAATGAGTCCCATCATGACAGCAGCAACCAGCGCGTGCACTAGCGGGCGCCCCAAGCGCTGCCAAGGGATTGACGACTTGCACTTGGCCACGCCTCGCAGCATCAAAGCTGCCTGCACAAAGGCCGCCAAAAAACTCGCAAACGCAAGTCCCAAAACACCCATAAATTGCATACAACACCAGCCAGCGATGAGATTGATTAGTAAGCAAATCCCGGCCACCCTTACCGGCCACTTCATTTGCTGTTGAGCATGTAGCGCTCGCAAACAAAACCCTGCACACGAATACAAGGGAATACAAACTGCATACATGCCGACAATCGGAGCCGTCAGGGCAGTATCACTGGCACCAAATGCACCCCACTGAAAAAGTAATTGTACCAAATCCTCACGCAGCACAAAGAGTCCAGCTGCCGAGGCAATCGACAAGACAAGAACCATCCGCATACCTTTTACAAAAACCGATGAGAATGCATCAGCATCAGAGTTGCTAGCCGAATTAGCTAGTAAAGGGAAAAAGACCGTTGTTATGGCCAGGGTTCCCACACCGAGCGGTAACTCCATCAAACGTGAGGCTAAAAATAAAATCGAGACCGCATTATCTTCTAGGGAGTGCGCGAGAAAACGGGACAACACTAAATTTAACTGTACCACGCCAGCCCCCAATAAGCCGGGGATGAACAGCGCCCTTACTTTTTGATAGGGTTTGCTTTCCCCAAAAACAAACTTGGGACGCCAACCTTGGCGATACAAGTCCAAACCAGGCAACAACAACTGGATCGCCCCCCCAAACAACACGCCCAACACCATACAAATGAGCAGTTGATGCGCAGGTAGTTCTCGCACGATTCCATAAGTCGTGGCGCTGATCAACGACAGGTTCAGTAAAACTGGACTCGCAGCCCCCGCTCCAAAACGTCCCAGCACATTTAGAGCCGCCACTGCCAACGCGGAAAGGCAAATAAAGCCAACATAAGGGAAGGTCCACACCGCTAATTCAGCGCACAACTGCCAACGCTCACCAAGCTGCTCTAGCTGCGACAAGCCATAAAAACCACTGCAGCCTAAAGTCACAAGTAAACAGAGCGCGCAAGCTAGCCGCGAAAAAACATGATTCAGAATGCAATAGGCCGAAGAACGATTTCCTGACTGCAAGCTCTGCGATAAAACTGGAACCACTGCAGATGTTAAGGCACCCTCCCCGAGTAAGCGTCGAAATAGATTGGGAAGCGTAAAAGCCAAGATAAATGCTGAACTCCCCAAACCAGCTCCCAGTGCAGACAACATTAGGGCATCCCGCACCAATCCAAGGAGCCGTGATAGAATCGTCGATAGACTTACTTTAGCAATATTTCTAAATATTTTTAGCATCCTAAGATCACCCTCAATTTAAGTCATTGTGCATTCGCAAACAAAGTGTGAAAAAAATTTGGCAAATGTTTATTATTTGGACATATTTGATTTAATAACGTTTTATTTCAGTATGCCACTTATAACAAAATTAGCTCAACGTCTACAACGCCACCCCAAACGAGTTGTTTTTCCTGAGGGGAGCGATCCGCGCATCCTTCAAGCTGCCCGTAAATTTGCAACTAGAAAACTGGGCATCCCCATCTTGATTGGCTCGCGCACAGAGATTAAAACTAATGCGGAGCAACTCAATATTTCGCTAGATCGCATCCGCGTAATTGAACCCCGTCGTAGCAGTGAGTGGCCCGTCTTTCAGAAAAAATTCGAGGGCTTACGTCGCTTTAAAAATCTAAATAAGCAAGATATTGAAGCCTACTTAGGCAACAACAATTATTTTGCTACGATGATGTTGGCAACTAGCCAGGCGGATGCCATCGTCTCAGGGGCCACATCGACTGCTTCCAGCGCGCTGCGTCCCCTGTTGCAGATCATTTCTCTACAAGATGGCGTGCAATCGATGTCCTCACTCAACATTTTTGATTTAGAGGACTCCGAATCAGGAAAAGATCGCGAGCTTTTTCTCGCCGACTGTGCCGTGATCCCAAATCCAAGCTGCGAGCAACTCTGTGATATTGCGATTAACACTGCCTCGCTCTGCTATCATTTGACCAATCGGAAAGCTCGCGTGGCCATGCTCAGTTATTCCAGTAAGAGTCACTCTAGCCGCTGTGATTCGATTTCAAAAATTCAAGCGGCTACTAAATTGGCGCGACAAAAGGCACGAAATTTAAATATCCCGATGGATATTGACGGTGAGTTACAAGTAGATGCGGCACTCGACCCGGTAATTGCCAAGACCAAACAAGTAGAAGGCCCGGTTGTAGGTAACGCTAACGTTTTAATCTTCCCAGACCTCAACTCAGGAAATATTGCCTCAAAGATGATTGATGTGCTCACGCGTGCCCGCAATTACGGTCCGATCTTAACGGGTCTAAGTAAGCCAGCAGCAGAAATAAGCCGAGGAGCGACTGCAAGTGATATATTTGGCACCGCCGTCATGGTGGCAAGTCAAGCGATCGATCACCGCCTCCTCTACCCAACAGATGGCGATGATTTGAATGAAGATGTGACTCAAATCGACTAACCATAAAGACGACGATGTCTTCAGAAACCCACATAGGTCCCTTTACGGACCAAGCCTTACTAACAGCGCCGCGGAACAAATCAACCAAGCGCTTATTTATTGCGGCCACCCGCATGAATGATGGAAAGACGACCACCAGTTTGGCACTATTTTCGGCGCTTAGAAGTATGACTGATAAGGTCGGCTTCATTAAACCGGTAGGACAGCGCTACGTGGAATATCAGGGCAGCCAAGTTGACGAAGACTCGGTGCTTTTGAATCGCATATTTAATGTTGGCACCCCCATGCAAGCTATGAGCCCAGTGGTCGTCCACAGTTCATTCACCAGGGAATTCCTTGATTCCCCAGAACAAAGTCATGAAGCGCTCATCAATAAAATTTGCCGTGCCTTTGATCGAGCGGCATTTGAGAAAGATTATATCATTGTTGAAGGAACCGGACACGCAGGCGTCGGTGCTGTCTTTAATCTGTCCAATGCCGATGTGGCCAAACGCTTAGATGCAAAGGTCATCATTGTTGCCCGTGGTGGGATTGGGCGTCCGGTCGATGAAATAGCGATCAATCAAGCACTTTTTGAAAAAGCAGGTGTTGAAGTCATTGGGGCGATTATTAACAAAGTCGAGCCCAGTCGGTTGGAAATGATTCACAATTACTGCGGCACTGCTCTAGAGCGAATGGGGATTCCACTGCTTGGCTGCATTCCTCTAGAACAAAAATTAATGCGCCCCAACCTCAATCAGATTGTTTCTGAAATCAAAGGGAATTGGCTCAACGGCAAATCCAACGGGTCTACAGAAAGAATCGGCAAAGTACTCATCGGAGCGATGGGAGCCAGGGAGATCATTGAGTACATTCGCCCAGGTACACTGATCGTAACCCCTGGCGAACGAGAGGATATCATTATGGCTGCCATTGCCGCAGAAGGCATCGCTGGTAGTCGTATTTTATCCGGGCTCGTTCTAACGCGTAACGTCCTGCCACATCCTAAGCTGATGGCCATGATTGCTCAAACCAAGATTCCAGTTGTGACTTGCCGAGATGAAAGCTTCGAAGTCGCCACCAAGATTCACGAGATGACGATTAAAACAACCGCGACAGATTCAGAAAAAATAACGATCATCAAAGATCTTATTACTAAAAACATTGATTTGAATGTAATTAAATCGGCCTTTGATGATCGTAGCCTTTAGCCCAAATTGTGCCTAAAATCCCTTAAATGAAAACAGCCTCGACAGCCTCAAAAGCCTCGACTTTTGAATCCTCAATGTTCGCCTTAGAGTCGATCATTCAATCCTTAGAAAATGGTGAAACTCCATTAGCGGAGCTTGTTACCAAGTTTGAAGAAGGCGCAAAACTAATCGAAAATTGTCGCAGCCAGCTGGCTGATGCAGAGCTTAAAATCGAAAAAATTGAATCGACTATTTGTCAAGTTTCCAAGGTTGACTGTTCAGAATGATGCCGCATTGCTTCGTCTCTTGCACCTATCTATCATTCCATATATAAGCGATCTGCATGTCTTTGCTCAAAGCAATCAATTCACCCGTCGACTTAAAGGCGCTCGAACCAAATCAACTAAGTGAATTGGCCCAAGAACTGCGTGAGCGCATCATTGAAACAACGGCCATTCAAGGTGGTCACATCGGCCCTAATTTAGGGGTTGTTGAATTGACCATCGCACTGCATCGCGTCTTTGATACGCTAAAAGATCGCATCACCTTTGATGTATCGCATCAAGGCTACGCGCATAAACTACTGACTGGTCGCAACAACGCACAATTTGACCAACTGCGTCAATCTGAGGGTTATTGCGGATTCCTGGCGCGCTCGGAAAGCCCTCACGACGCTTTTGGCGCTGGGCACGCAGGCACTGCTCTATCAGCTGCGCTCGGAATGGCAGCAGCTCGCGATTTAAAGGGATCGGATGAGTCCGTAATTGCCTTATGTGGAGATGCGGCCTTCACCTGTGGGATTACGATGGAGGCTTTAAACAATGTAGCTGCCACCACCAAGAAATTCATCATCATTTTAAATGACAATAAGTGGTCGATTTCGAAAAATGTGGGCGCTATCTCTCAATACTTTAATGAGCTGATCACCAACCCGATCTACAATAAATTAAATGACGATTTTGAGGCCTTCCTGCAAAAAGTTCCAGGTGGATCCTCTATCCGAAACTTTGGATCAAAATGGAAAAAGGAGACCAAGGATTTCTTCGTATCATCATCCCTATTTGAGACTTATAACATTCGATACATAGGTCCAGTCGATGGCCACGACATTACCAAGCTGACTCGATATTTAGAATTCGCCAAGCAATCAGAAAAACCCGTTCTGCTGCATGTGATCACTACCAAGGGCAAGGGCTATACTCAAGCAATCGAAAATCCGGAGCGTTTTCACGGCGCAAGTCCCTTCGATCCAGCAACTGGCAAGGGGCTGAAAAAAAGTTCTACTGTCCCCAAATACCAAGACTGCTTTGGTCAAAGTATCACCCTGTTGGCTCGCAGAAACCCGAACATCGTTGGCATCACGGCTGCCATGCCAAGTGGCACTGGATTGGATACCTTAAAAGCAGAACTGCCAAAACAATTTTTCGATGTGGGCATCGCCGAAGAGCATGCAGCGATTTTTGCTGCCGGCTTAGCCACCGCAGGCTTGCATCCAGTCTGCGCTATTTACTCCACCTTTTTGCAGCGAGCCTACGATCCCATTATTCACGATATTGCTCTCCAAAATCTACCCGTACTCTTCTGCTTGGATCGAGCAGGGCTCTCTCCCAACGATGGCCCAACTCATCATGGTTTATTTGATATCGCTTACTTAAGGTGTATTCCAAACGTGGTTGTGATGGCCGCATCCGATGAGGATCAACTGGCTGACATGCTCCTCACCGGTACCGAACATCCTGGGCCAGCCTTTTTACGTTATCCAAGAGGCGAAGCCACTGGATGCGAAGTCAAAGCAATCCCCCAAGCAATTTCCATTGGGCAATCGAAACGAGTCCTGAAAATTGGAGCCATCGATATTTGGTCCATTGGCACCATGCTGCAAGATGCTAAAATTCTCGCTGAAATGCTTGCTGATATTGGTATTCATGCTGGTCTTGTAGATGCGCGCTTTGCAAAGCCAATTGATCGGGATGCGTTACTGGATGCGGCCCGCCAATGTAAACTCATCGTCACGCTAGAAGATCATGTCCTAACTGGTGGATTTGGATCAGCCGTCTTGGAGACTTTACATTCTGCTGCAGTAAACTGCCCAGTTGAAAGACTAGCTTGGCCCGATACTTTCATTGACCACGGCAGCTCGGTTGCTGACTTGCGTCAGCAACATGGGCTGGCTCCACATCAAATTTTTGAACGCATTCGTAATCGCTATCAAAAACTGCTTTGATCGCGCGCCTAAACTCTAGGCACATGACTTCAGCCTTCAATTCAGGTCATCGCTTGCTGACGCAATGCTTCGTAACAAACGATTCCAGCTGCCGTCGACAAATTCAAAGAGCGCATCGAATCATTGGGATGCGGGATCGTCAAGCGATGGGCCATCAACTCCGCATGCAACCATTCAGGGACCCCACTGCCCTCATTGCCAAAAATAAACCCATCTCCGGACTCATAAGGTACTGACCAGTAAGCCTGCTGCCCTTGAGTGCTCAACAGCCACAAGCGTGTGGGTCGATGCTCACTGCACTGAAAAGCCTGCCAGTCATCATGATGATGCACATCAAGTGTTTTCCAATAATCCATACCACTGCGCTTGAGATGCTTGTCCGTAATGGTAAAGCCAAGTGGGTGGATGAGATGTAAGCGCGTGTACGTGATCGCACACAAGCGACCAATGTTGCCCGTGTTTTGTGGAATTTGGGGCTGAAATAAAACAATGTGAAACATACAGGGATCTGCCCAATTGTGGCAGGCCGACAGGGATTCGAACCCCGACAAGCAGTACCAAAAACTGCTGTGCTACCATTACACCATCGGCCTAACGAAACATTAGACTTAGAAAGTGTTCTTGAGAGGTCAAGCCTCCTTCGTACTTTTTTTAAATGCAGCGATTGATTGACCTTTCTAAATCTTCTGCCTTTAAAGATGGCTCATGGAGAATACAGATTCGGTCCCAACGCACCCAAAATACAAACGCATCATCCTAAAGTTAAGTGGGGAAGTTCTACGCAACACACAAGACGGCGAGCCAATCGATGCCGCAATCGTCTTAGCGCTCTGCGAAGAAATTAAACGAATCCACGAGATCGGGGTTGAGGTGGGCCTCGTCATTGGGGGCGGCAATATTTTTCGGGGTTTAAGTGGCTCGAAGCAAGGCGTTGACCGCACCACAGGCGATTATATGGGCATGCTCTCTACCGTCGTCAATGGATTGGCCTTAATGGATTGTTTGGAAAAAATTGGGGTCACAGTACGGTTGCAAAGTGCCATTCCCATGGATAAATTAGCGGAGCCTTTCATCCTACGACGTGCGACTCGCCACCTTGAACGTAGGCGAGTCGTTATTTTTGCCGGCGGTACCGGCAATCCATACTTTTCTACGGATACCAGCGCAGCTCTGCGAGCCAGCGAAATTGGAGCGGAAATTTTAATGAAAGCGACGAAAGTGGATGGGGTCTATAACAAAGATCCTGCCAAACATAACGATGCCATTAAATATGATCGTATCCCCTATATCGATGCTCTGCGAGAACGTCTGCAGGTGATGGATTCAACCGCCTTTTCCTTGTGCATGGAAAATAAAATGCCGATCCTCGTATTCAGTATGAAGGAACCCGGATCCATTTATCGCGCTGTCATGGGGGATTCCATTGGGACATTGGTTGATTAAAACGCAGCTCTAAATAATTACTTGAACACAAAAATCGTATATTATGGAAGAAAATGAAATCTTAGAATCCATGCTGGCGGATATGCAAAAATCGCTCGATCACACCCAAAGTGATTTTGCGAGCTTGCACACCGGCAAAGCAACTCCTGCCATGCTCGATGGCATTCGCGTTCAAGCCTACGGCAGCACTGTAAGCTTAAAAGAAGTGGCAGCGGTCTCCACACCCGATGCCAAAACAATCATGATTCAGCCTTGGGATCGCAGTGTCGTACGCGATATTGAAAAAGCGATTCAAGAAGCCAACATCGGTCTCAACCCGCTTGTAGATGGTGGCATATTGCGCGTACCAGTACCAGAACTAACAGGTCAACGTCGCCAAGAGCTCGCGAAGACTGCGGGCAATATGGCAGAAGATGGCCGCATCCGGATCCGCAAAAACCGTCGTGATGCGATTGATCTACTGAAAGCAGCCAAGGACGACGGCTTACCGGAAGATGATTTCAAGCGGCTAGAAAAAGAGGTGCAAAAATTGCACGACGACTTCATCTCGCAAGTCAATCAAGCGCTGACAAGTAAAGAGGCTGACCTCAAAAAAGTATAAACGCATTGTGATCCCTCTTGCTTCAGCACGGCGCGTGGTCATGAAGCTGGGTACTGGCGTACTCACTTCAGGGATTGGTCAAATCGATACGGCTCGCATTGAGGCTCACTGCCGGCAAATTCAGTTTCTACGTCAGCAAGGCATAGACGTGATTGTCGTGAGCTCTGGTGCGATTGGGCTCGGCATGGGTCGTTTAGGCTGGAGTAACCGACCAACTAAACTGGCTCAACTGCAAGCATGCGCTGCGATTGGGCAGGCGATTCTAACCAACATTTGGCAAGATTGTCTAAATCCGCATCAAATTACTGCAGCCCAAATCTTACTCACCAGAGAAGATTTGCGTTCCCAATTGCGGCATAATGCCGTTATGGACACCTTGCAGCAGTTACTCACCGAAGGCGTTGTTCCCATCGTCAATGAAAACGACACGGTCAGTACCGATGAAATTAAATTTGGAGACAATGACACGCTAGCAGCACTGGTAGCGAGTATCACAGAGGCGGACCTACTCTTTATTCTTTCGAATATCCCTGGGCTTATTGACTTGGATGGCAACGGTCAAGTCATTCATCACATCCCGAAAATTACGCCCGAAGTATTGGCAATGGCCAGGGGAACAACAGATGTTACCTCGGTGGGTGGAATGGTCAGTAAATTGACAGCGGCCAAAATTGCATGCCGTGCTGGATGCGGCACCGTGATCGGGAGTGGCCAGGACGCTGAACTGATGCAAAAAATTTATCAGCATGCAGAAATCGCCAGCTACTTCGAACCCAAGTATCAAAATTTAACCGCCCAACAACGCTGGCTCTCAATTCAAAATGGGCAACAAGGGCAGCTGACGGTAAGTGATCAATTTTCAACGCACTTGCTTCAAAGCAGTTCGCTTGCGCTCACACAGGCGGATACACTATCCGTAGCTGGTAGCTTTCCAGCAGGATCCATTGTCACGCTCCACACTCAATCTCAGCAAGCCATCGCACAAGGGCTTACCCATCTCAGCAGTCAAGAAATTGCCGTAGAAATCCAAAAGTCGTCTAAGCCTGGAAAGACACATTCCACCCCACATTTACCTGTCGTCATTTTAGCCGAGAACCTGGTGAAGACCCACGAATAAAAATTGTTGAAATACTGACCTTCAGACATTCATGACGGTAATGCATGTACAGGCCCAATAAATATAGCCGAAAACTTCCACTATCAAAGAACTCATGATTAAATGCTGAGTAGCTGTTTATTTTGACGCATGCCAAAGGTTCAAAATTGACAGAAAAAGAACCCTCTCTATACTTTACATATCAACACATCATGATTAATTGATAAGTATGCAAGATACATATAAAAAAGCTCCCGCTGCTAGTAACCCAATTTTATCAGTCGAATTTTTCCCGCCAAAAAACGAAAAAATGGCCTCAAAGTTAATGGAGGCTGCTGCACGTATTGAGCACTTTCATCCAGATTTCACTTCCATAACCTATGGCGCTGGAGGCAGTACACGCGAGAGCACGATTGAATATGCCAATAAATTGGCGCATGATTTTAACTTTAATGTAATGCCACATCTGACCTGTGTGGGCCACTCCCGGCAAGAATTAGAGGACACGATTTTAAAATTCAAAGCCATGGGCATCCAGAAGATCATGGCCCTTCGCGGTGATCCACCGAAAGGAGACCTAAATTTCAAGCCTCACCCTGATGGTTTGAGCTATGCCAACGAATTGGTTGAACTGATCAAATCGGTCCATCCGACGGCTGAAATTGGTGTGGCAGCCTATCCTGAAACCCACCCGGAAGCCAGCTCTGCGAAAGCAGATCTTGTGCATTTAAAGCGCAAGGTGGATGCAGGCGCTGACTTCATGATCACCCAACTGTTTTTTGATAATGCCGTATACTTTAAATTCGTACAAAACTGCCGCTCGATCGGAATCGAAATCCCAATTTTACCTGGATTAATGACAGTGCAATCTCGCGAACAAGCGCATAGATTTTGTAAGCTCTGCGGCAGTCAGCTTCCAGCAAAGCTCGACGAACAATTACAGCAGGCAGAAAAAGACCCCGATCGTATTCGCCAGGTTAGTGAAGAATGGATCTATCAACAAGCGCGCGAACTGCTACATGGCCAGGCTCCTGGCATCCATCTGTACGTACTGAACAACGCCGTCCCGATGCAGAACTTAATGCAAGGTTTGCAAGCAGACGGCTTCTACTTAAACTGATCAATCGCAAGCAATAACCATGTCGGCTCCCATTGAACCACCTCAGGCCATTCAACTGGTTAATAACGAACTGTGCATTCTTTGGAAGGATCAAAGCGAAAGCTACCTAGCCGCTGATTATTTGCGTAAGCATTCGCCCAGTGCTGAAACCATGGGAGAAAAAGATATTTTCGGCCGTCAACACGGTGGCCATGCGCCTAAAGAGTTTCCAGGCGTGCACATCATCACTTGGGAATTTCAAGGCAATTACGCACTGCGCCCGACTTTTAGCGATGGGCACAATAGCGGACTCTACTCATGGGCCTATCTCAAGATGCTCGATAAGCAACAAGCCCAGACTAGCAAAAAAGACCACTAGCAGCGACTTCCCGACTAAGTAAATTGTAGCGCTTGCACTCAATTCTGCATAAGTCTCCATGGGTCAAGTTCGCATTTCAAAAGGAAATTGACCCAATTGTTAGGTTTTTGAGTGACAAACCTATAATTAAGATTCAGCATCAGAGATTCCATAGAAAATTCCGTTCCTATTTGCACTCAAATTGAAACAACTTAATTTTTAGATATGATTTCTGAAAGTCAATCAGCTCCTAAATTACATAAGAACGAAGGAATCAAAGCCGGTAGTCGCTATTTACGCGGCACAGTCCTAGAAGGCTTAGCAGATACCTCAACTGGGGCGATCTCTGCCGATGATCAACAGCTGACGAAATTCCACGGAGTGTACCAGCAAGACGATCGCGATGTCCGCAATCAACGGCGCAAGCACAAACTAGACAAGGCGTACTCGTTCCTAGCTCGCATCGGTTTACCCGGTGGAGTCTGTACACCCAAGCAGTGGATTGTCATGGATGAGCTGGCAAACTTCTGCGCCTTTAATACCCTTAAATTAACAACGCGGCAGGCCTTTCAACTGCATGGAATTTTAAAGGGTAACCTAAAGTCGACCATCAATGCTTGCAACGAAGCTGCGATGTCGACGCTGGCTGCTTGCGGAGATGTGAATCGGAATACCATGTGTAATCCCAACCCATTCGCTTCCGAGGTTCACGCTGAAGTGCAAGCCGTCGCAGAGGCGATTGATGCTCACTTAAAACCACAGACATCGGCATTTGCCGAACTATGGCTGGATGGCAAGCAAGTCGGACTCGACTATCCACGTTCGCTTAATTGTGGTGGCGATGCTGTGGAACCGCTCTACGGTGCCACCTACCTGCCCCGAAAGTTCAAAATCGCGGTAGCGATTCCGCCTCATAACGATGTCGATGTATTTGCGCACTGCTTAGGTTTCATTGCGATTGTAGAGTCCGGAAAGCTCATAGGCTTTAACATCAGTGTCGGTGGTGGCATGGGCATGACGCATGGCAACGAAAGCACCTTTCCGCGCTTAGCCGACGTCATTGCTTTCTGCATACCCGACCAAGTCGTTGCGGTGGCCGAAAAGATCGTCACCATTCAGCGTGACCATGGCAACCGCTCAGAGCGCACCCACGCGCGCTTTAAATACACCGTCGAGCGTCTCGGAAGCGAGTGGATTCGCACGGAACTAGAGAAGCGCTTGGGGCAGCCACTAGAAGACGCCAAGGCTTTCGATTTTACCAGTAGCAGTGATCGTTATGGCTGGACTGAGGGAACCAACGGCAAGTGGAACCTCGGACTATTTATTGAGGGTGGACGCATCGTCGATCGCGCTGAATCCCCCCTGAAAAGCGGAATGCTGGCGATTGCGAAAATGCACACAGGTGATTTCCGCTTAACCGCCAACCAAAATGTGATTATTTCCAACGTAGATGAGGCAGGCAAATCTGCAATCGACGCGCTGGTTACCCAGTACAAGTTGGATCGGTACAAGACAGCATCCGGCTTACGTCGCAATCAAATCGCCTGTGTCTCACTTCCGACATGCGGACTCGCCTTAGCGGAATCCGAACGCTACTTACCTAGCCTAGTCAGCGAACTTGAAGTCATCATGGAACAAGCGGGCTTGCAAGAGGACGAAATTATCATTCGATCAACTGGCTGCCCGAATGGATGCGGTCGTCCCTACTTGGGTGAAATCGCACTCGTGGGAAAAGTCCCAGGTAAATACAATCTTTATTTAGGAGCAAGTTTTAGCGGGCAGCGTTTAAACAAACTGTACCGCAGCTCGATTACCCACGAAGAAATCATTCGCGAACTGAAGCCCATCCTGATCGAATATGCAAAGGAAAGACATGATGGAGAACGCTTTGGAGACTTCACCATTCGAAAAAATTATATCAAGGCGACCACTGCAGGGAATAACTTCCACCAGTAAAATTATCTCCAAAAAGCCACATAGCTCCATGCGTTTCGGGTATCAGTTGCATCAAAAGGACCGCCCACTATCCCCAGCTTCACATGCTTGAACAAATTGTAATTCTGGATGCGCACACCAGCAATCCTGGCGACCTAAGTTGGACGGACTTCGAGTCTCTGGGTGAATTAAAAGTTTACGAACACAGCACTCAGGCTGACTGCGTGCAACGAAGCATAAATGCGACTTGTTTGTTGACAAATAAAGTTGTATTGAGTGCGGAAATTTTGGCGCAACTGCCGCGATTAAAGTACATTGGCGTTTTAGCATCTGGCTACAATAATGTAGATATTGCTTGCGCTCAAAATGCAGGTATTGTGGTCTGTAACGTTCCGAACTATACTGGCTCCAGTGTTGCTCAACACAATATGGCGATGATCCTAGATCATGCCAATCAAATTGCCTTGCATGCCCAAAGCGTACGAGCTGGCGATTGGGCAAACTCTCACGATTTCTGTTACACGCTAGCTCCTTTGGTCGAATTGGAAACTAAAATATTAGGCTTACTCGGTTATGGTGCAATTGGTCAGCGTCTCGCCCAGATGGCGCTCGCCTTTGGGATGCAAGTACGAATCAACCAAAGGCAGGCTCCCACAAAGCTTCCTAAGGGCATTCAATATTGTGACATAGACCAACTTTTTGAGGAAGCTGATTATCTGAGCCTAACCTGCCCTCTGAATAAAAGCACCCATCAAATCGTCAATGCACAACGATTGCGAAAAATGCGACCAAATGCAGTTTTAATCAATACGGGTCGTGGGGATCTCGTAGATGAGGACGCACTGAATACTGCATTACTGCAACGCAGCATAGATGCAGCCTATCTGGATGTCTTATGTCAGGAGCCCCCACCCCTAGAACATTCACTAATCAAAAATCCGCACTGTAAAGTGAGCCCACATATTGCATGGGCCACACCCGCTGCGCGCCAACGCCTGATTGCTAGCAGTTTCGCAAATCTAAAAAGTTTCTTAGCGGGCTGCGCGATCAACAACGTGGCTTGCTAGTCGTCGATTCGACTCCAACAGATAGAGCCTTGCTCAAAAAGCTTGGATCGTAGTCGGCAGTAAGTTTATGGCCCCAGACTCGCGAAGTGGGATCAAAGATAGCGTGAAAACCACCCGATAATCATTCAGCTCTGCGGGATCCACCAAGGTTTGTTCAATCTGCCATGAATTACGATCTTCGGACTCGACAATGTGGGTGTGAGCCTGATTACGGGCTGCTGGATCCATGCGAATCCAATCATGTTCTACATAATAAGCCTCCATCGTATTGGCCAATTCCTGATAGCGGTACCGTGCGGACGGATACAGTTTCCCTAAATCATAATGCGACTCTAAGCTTTGGTAAGCCTTATTGGCCAACATGCGCAAAAAACAAAATACTTCGTTGCGTACACGACGTTTTAATTCAACAGGATCCCGCGTCCATTCATGAGCCGCTCCTACTGGAGCAGACTTTTCCGGCGGCGCTGCTGTAGCGCCATTTTTCAAGCGTTGCCATTCCTCGATCAAACTCGCATCCGTCACACGCAGCACTTGCTCCAAATACGTTACGCATTCCTGCACTGGCTCTGTTTTGTACATCGGTGGAACCGTGTTGACCATGACTCGATACACATTTGTTAAATGACGCAGCAGTAGCCCTTCCGCTGGCATAAATCCATAACGCTGCACATAGTCCGGAAAACTACTATAGCGCTCGTACATTTCACGCGCGATGGACTTTGGACGCACCTTAGCCGGTGCCACCCATGGCTGTTTGGCAGCGAAGTGCTCAAAAGTCTCATAGATGAATTCTGACTCTGGCTTAGGATACTCTACTTTTTCCAACAACTCCATCCGCGTCTCATACTCAACACCTGCCGCCTTTAATTCTGCCAATTTTTCACGCTTCAAAAAATCCAACTGCTTGCGCAAAAGAATCTCAGGGTCTTCTAAAATAGCCTCGATCAGACTCAATAATTTGAGGACATAATCATCCGCAGCTATATCCAACAGTGCCAAGCTATCTAAGCAATAGAGCGACAGCACTTGGTTGAGCGAAAAATCCGCCTGCAAGTCTAAATTCACTCGCAATTTTTGTTCGCTACTGGGTGGCATTAACTCTACAATTTTGCGCTCATAAAGTGCGCGAAAGAGTTGAAAGGCCTGTCGACGCATGCGCTGTTTTTCCACGGGCCGACTATGGCAATCGCGAATCAGCTTGCGCATAGCGCGACAGCCATCTCCACGGCGGCTGAGAACTTGTAAAAGCATGCCTGCTGACACGGAAAAGCTAGACTTCAAAGGCTCTGGAGATGCCGTTTGTAAGCGCATAAAAGTATTCGCATCCCAATGTACAAAACCACGCTCAGGTGGTTTGCGCTTAACCCATTTCTTTTTTTTCTTTGGGTCCGCTGCAGCCTTGGCCTCCAACTGCTGGTTTTCCACCACATGCTGGGGGGCAAGCGCCAACACATACCCCTGATCATCAAAACCCTTACGCCCCGCTCGCCCACTGATCTGGTGAAAATCTCTGGCCGATAAAATCCCGGTCTTGGTACCGCCGTATTTGCAGAGTTGGGTCAATAAAACCGAGCGAATGGGTACATTGACACCTACGCCGAGTGTGTCTGTACCACAGATCAACTTCAAGAAACCCTGCTGCGCGAGACTTTCGACTAACACACGATATTTCGGAAGTAAGCCGGCATGGTGTAAGCCAATCCCATTGAGCAGCAACTTTTTCATAAGCTTGCCGAAGGGACTGGTAAACTGTACCGTTTGAAGCTCCTGACGAATCTCCTGTTTATCTGCCTTATTGCAGAAAGTTAAACTCAATAAACTCTGTGCGGTCTCTGTAGCGGAGCGCTGAGTAAAATGTACAATATAGACAGGCAACTTGTCAGCTGCTTTTAAATCTAACAGTGCTTGCAGTAAAGTCTGCTCATGATATGAAAACTGCAAAGGTACCGGACGCTCACTAGCTGCCACCGTTTGCGTCGCGCGCCCATTCAACTGTGTCAGCGATCGCTCGAAAAAATGAGTGGGTCCTAAGGTCGCTGAAATCAGCAAAAAGCGCGCTTGTGGCAAGGTTAGCAAAGGTACTTGCCAAGCAAGCCCGCGTTGCGCATCCGCATAGTAATGAAATTCATCCATGATGACGTCATCGACTGTAGCCAATTCCCCATCACGCAAAGCCAAATTAGCCAAGACTTCGGCGGTACAGCACAGAATCGGTGCCGAGCGATTGACACTCGCATCCCCCGTCATCATACCGACGTTTTTCGGTCCAAAATCCCGGCAAAGGGCTAAGAACTTTTCGTTGACTAAAGCCTTAATTGGACAGGTGTATATCGAACGACGCCCGCTGGCCAAAGAGAGATAATGCAGCGCCGTAGCGACTAAAGATTTCCCGGAACCAGTCGGCGTCGCCAAAATGACATTCTTGCCAGAATACAACTCAAGAATCGCCTCTTCTTGGGCCGGGTACAGTTCGATTCCGCGGTCGACTACATATTCTAGAAAGCACTCCAGCAAGCTGTCTGCTTCGGCAGCATCCTGACTGACCTGTAGCGGGAATTCCATATGCACTTCAGCATTCTGATGGTCTCGCTAGGCGCAAGCAGTATTTATCCCGCCTGCCAGGCACCCCTGTTTTAATAGCGTCAGGCTAAGCCAATACAGCGCGCTTAAACAACATCAAACACTAGTCAAGCTCAGGAGACTCCACTCAATCACATTTGGATTGGAGCAAAAAATGCAAAACTCGCTGATTTTCTAAAAAATCTACCGTCTCATCGTGCCCCATGCCTGGCAAGCGATCAAGTTGAACAGTTCCTCCAAGAGACTGATAATTTTCGACGACTAACTCACTATTCTCACTCAAAGGGACTAAGTCATCATCTGTTCCATGCACTAAAAAAATAGGGACCTGTGCATCCGCCAGCGGCTTGAGCTGATGGATGGGGTTCACTTTTTCGATCACCTGCAGCAATTGATCTCGGGACATCGCATAATCCTCTAATACTGGTTTAGGTTTATTTCTTAGCGGCCAACTCAGCAAGTTACAGACAGGATAAATACCAGCAAAGGCAGCCACGTGCTGAGGATGTCGAAAAGCCCACGCAAGTAGCATCAAAGCACCGCGACTTTTGGCTAACAAAATAGGTCTAGACGCATAAGCTTTCGCAATCATGGCTTGGTAAAATTCATGAAATCGCGCACTACTATGCGGTGAACCGCGAACTTCACCGATATCATAACCAGCCACACTTATTCCAGTCTGAGTTAAATTTTTTATATACCAAGCGAAGACCTCCAAGCTCGTATCGGCCAAAGCAGGCGCTATCCAAACCCATGGCTTTTCCGGACGTCCATGATTGGCCGGAATGATGAAGGCCGATGCATCCTTTATGGAAAAGATTTCGACCTGTTCAAAAAGTTCTTTTGCGCCAAAGGGACTTTTGAGCGACAAGGGCATCGCCTTCGGTTTCATCGCGGGAGGCTGCCCGACGGCACGGCATCGTGGTTTCGGTATTTGTACAGCAAGGCTGGCTGGATATGGCACAGATCCTGTGGTCGTCGCTGCAAGCGATCTTGGTGACAATCGGCACTTCTGAGATAATGCACAAGTGGCAAAACTTCAAAAACAATCCGCTGGTGATCGACCCGCTGTTGAATGTAGCGCTGCGCTTGTTGCAAGTGGAGAGGATTTTGACTGTAGAAGCCCGTCCGATATTTCGGCCCGATATCCGGGCCCTGTTTCTGAAAGCTGTAGGGATCAATAATCTCGAATAGGTGTGCCAGCAATTGCACCACCGAAGTGAGCATGGGATTGAACTCCGTGCGAATACATTCTACATAACCATCATATGCGCCATCCAAGGAATTGCTTTTACCATTAACGCGCCCGGCTTCGGTTACTATGACACCCGGCAGCCGCCGCACAAAGGCTTGCACGCCCCACAAACAACCACCCGCGAGGTAGACTTCTTCACTGTGATGAGACGCTAAACAAGTCGTTTGATTCATAGCTATTAGCCGTCCCCCACCCAAAAATCATAAGCAACATGACTAGTATAAACGATACAGTAAGTCCAAGTTAAAAGTCGGCTGTGTTTCAAAAAGGCAGCGCATTCAAAACTGCCAGAGCCTGCCCAATAGGCAGAGCGCCTTTTTGTCTGTAAATTGGTTTAAGCTGATTGAGTGTGCTTGA
>CAWVTP010000037.1:0-17744 GCA_963933035.1 uncultured Puniceicoccaceae bacterium
CAAGTGCAAAAAAGCCACTCCAGCATTTAAGGTACAAAACCCGAATGGGAGTCATGACCAGCCCCCTCTGATGCTAGTCGACAATCAGCATACGCAAAATTGTACGTCCGCAAAAATTTACCAGTTGACCAGCAAAAACGCGGAACAAGCTGAGCATCGGTCAGCTAGATCATTACTGAATAAGACCAGCAGGCCCACTTCGGAGGTGGCAAGCTAACATCCTGCAGCTGGCTGCTAGGCGCTTGATCATGATCGAGGTACCGCGTCTGGTAACTTGGGGGGCCGATCACCGAACAATTTTGTAGTTTGAGCGCCAATAACTTAAATTCACGCTCAATCGTACCCGCTGGCTCTGAATGTGTATTCGACTCAGCAGCGCTCGCCTCAATCATGGTGCACAAATGACAGGGCCGATCACCACTAAAAGTCTCCTCGATCGCCGCACTGAATCCCGCTTCGTGCGAATAGGCAAACAGCATCCAAGACCAGGCTCCCAATTGCAAGACAGACAAGGGACCCAATAGCAGCGCTCCACAAAATGAAAGTAAGATCGTTTGATAAATACGCCTTAAAATGCAGACATTGATCCACCGGTGCCGTCGCAATAGCGGAACCCTAAAACTGAAATGTTGGATACTATTCACAGTCTTTTAACGCTAAAAATAAGCTCTCGGCTAGTAATAAATACTCAGCTGGCAAGCTTATCACTGTAAACAAGCAAACGTCATGCATCATAAATGATGCGAGCAGATCTCGGCACAGTCATTAGCCATTTCCGAACATAAAAAAGGCCGCTACAAGCACGGCCTTTTGTTGGGAATATACAGTCTTATGCAATTAGCGACGACCCGCTTCAACCAAACGCTTTTCCTTAACTTGATTGGCCGCTTTACCGATACGGTCGCGCAAATAATACATGCGTGCACGCATGGTCACCGACTCGCGATCAACCTCAATTTTTTCAATCGCTGGGCTATGCACCGGAAATACTTTTTCCACGCCCACACCAGAGGCGATGCGGCGTACGGTGAAGGTCTCTTGAATCCCTCCGCCCTTGCGCGCGATCACAATACCAGCGAAGATCTGAATACGGGTTTTCTCCCCTTCGATCACCTTCAGGTGGACACGGACTCCGTCACCAACTTTAAAGCTGGAACGGTCAGCTTTAAGCTGTTCATTAGTAATAGCATCTAAGATAGACTGGCTCATGATTATAGTGGTGTTTAAATTAAAAGATCTGGACGAATCGATTGAGTTTTGGCGTACTGATGCTCACGGCGCCAACTAGCGATGGCGGCGTGATCACCCGATAAAAGAACCTGTGGTACCGACAACCCACGATAGCTCGCAGGGCGTGTGTACTGAGGAAAACTGAGCAAGTTGTCGGTAAAAGATTCATCCGTCAAGGATTTTTCATCACCCAATACCCCCGGTATAAATCGACTCACACAATCAATTAAAACAGCAGCTGCTAAGGTGCCATTTGTCAGTACATAATCCCCAACACTCACCTCAAGATCGACGACTTCATCCCGCACGCGCTGATCCACTCCCTCATAATGTCCGCTCAAAATAACTAAATGTTCAGATTGCGCCAACTTTTTGGCCAGCGGTGTGGACAAGGCTTGCCCGTCAGGCGCCATGTAAACAAACTGCGTATTAGGACGCTTCAGCGCATCGTAGGCTTCAAAGATGGGCTCTGGCTTGAGCACCATACCCGCACCGCCGCCATAAGGCATCGCATCTGTTTTGCTGTGCGGACCGGAGGCCCAATCCCTCAATTGATGACAGCGGACAGCGATCAACTCTTTGGCCTGCGCACGCCCAATGATACTGGCCGACAAAAAACCCTCCGCCATTTCTGGAAAGAGGGTTAAAATTTCAAATTCGCGCAACATAAGAGCTGCCGCTCCTGAAGAACTGTAACAAATCCGACTAGGCGGAAACTTCTGCAGCCTGTCGCCGGACCTTACGAATTAAACTAGCTGCCGTGTCCGTTGCTTTCGCACCGACTGAGTTCCAATAGTCGATGCGGTCCAACTTCAATTTGAGCTCATCCTCAGCGCGTTTAGCTTGAGGCTCGTAAGTGCCCAACACCTCAACGAAACGTCCGTCACGCCGAGCACTGGCTTCGGTAACCACCATGCGATAAAAGGGACGGTGGCTCGCACCGTGACGTTGTAAGCGAATTTTCAATGCCATAATAGTAAAGTTTTCAATCAAAAACCGCTAGCTATTCAGACGAGCAAGCACATGTCAAGCCTCAGGTGGTAGCAAAATTGTAAAAAACGTATACAGGTATGTTCGAGAATAGTCGTCGTAACCCCCTATCCGGCTAAAGTTCCTAGCGATCAGCCTGAATAATAAAGGAATGCCATCCGGTCGTATACGTCTCATACCCTGGTGCTTTAGCGTAGGCTACCACGGTTTCACTGCCATGGTAGTTGATCGACTTGAAAGACTTGGTTTCCTTAAAATAATTTTTGATATCGGGGAGATCGAGCGTCTTATGCCCATGCCCTGCTTGCGTATCCGCCAAAATACGCGCATCCTCATCTACGATACAGATCCGGGTCCGCTTCCATTCTTCACTGGTCAGTTGAGTTTGCTCAAGTATGACGCCTGCCAACGCATCCCAGTTAAATAAAATACCCAACACCCCTAAAACTTCCCCGTTGGCATGGCCTTTCGCACGCACACTACACGAATACGCCAATACAGCCTGATCACCCACCAATTGAGAATTATGGACGGGTTTAAATCCGAATTCATCGCCCGAATGGCTATGGAGCGATTGCATGAACCACTGCTCCTTCGAACAATTACTGCCGATAGAATCGTATTTATTGGGGCGGCCATTGGCAATCACCTGTCCTTCCACATCGCAGAGTACCAAATCGCAATATACCGTATACGCATCTAGAATGACCCCCAGTCGCTCGCAAGCGTGTTGCGTATTGTCCAAACTAGAATCACTGCAAGCGTGCCAAATGCTACTGTCTGTGGCCCACCAACGTACATCACAAGAGCGCTCATAAAGATTGCGATCAATCAAATCAATATTGTTCAAAGCTAAATCCGAAAGGCGCGTACCCCGAACCTGATTACTCAAAATACTACTGAAATCATTAATTTTTTTCAGCGCCACCTGCACATTGTTCGTCAGGTCATCGGCAACTTCGCCTGTCCGCAAAGAGAGCTCTTTCATGTGGTTGGCAACAATCGCAAAAGATGCGCCCGCCTCACCAGCGCGTGAGGCCTCCACAGCAGCGTTGATACTCAGAATTTGCGTTTCTAAATTAATCTTATCGAAGTCTTTAATCGCGCCGGCCATCTTGGAACTCAAATCCCCCGAAAGCTCCATAAGTTCCTCCGGGCGAAAGTGACTCGAATCATCAGTTTTGTTAGTCGCCGTCAAACTGCTAGCGAACTCTGTGTCTTTTTGCATGCTCATGGTGATAGTGATGAGGGTACTGGATTTATTTGGTTGTGACACATATAGCCAGCACCATGCCATTCAAACGAACTGCTCGTAAAATGTACAAAACGAACGCTAGCCTCATGATAAAAATTCATAACGAGCATGAGCATCCCAGCTTGAGTTGTTTTTTGGTAAAACTTTAAGTTTTGTAAATAGCACTGCGAATGTGCATTGAGCATACACATTTACTGCACAACAAACATAAGATCCTCGGCTTTTGGAAGGTTCCCAAAGTACCCAGACAAGAGCTATGCTCTAAATGCTAAAACTTTCCCCACAGCTACAGCTGGCCTTGGCATTTGGATTACTAAACTTGAAGCCTCCACCCATCATCTTGTCGGAATAATCTAAATGGGTCCCTTTTAAATAGAGTGCACTCTTCGTATCTACTAGCACCAGCGCTCCCGCAGTCCGCACCAAAATATCGCCTCGCTTAGGCTCAGCAACAAACTTCATTTTGTAACTCAAACCGTTACAGCCACCTCCATTGATCTTTACCCGCAAAAAATCCCCCTTCTGCTCACGTGCGATCAAAGACTGCAATTTTGCACCCGCAGCGGAGGTCAGCAAAATCAATTGCTCATTCCCCTCACGAATTTCATTACCGATTGCCGTCGAAGTTACCATATAATTTTAGCTTAGCCACATTAGTAGAATTCGCAATCACTATTCTCAGGATTTAATCCACGAGCTTAACAAAATGGCGCAGAATTGCCATCCAAAAAAACTGAGCGCAATGCCTTCAACTTTAACTCTGTTTCAAGATATTCGCTCTCTGGCTCCGAACCGTCGACAATTCCAGCACCAGCAAATAATTTCGCCTCATCGGCGCGTACCTGTGCACTGCGAATCCCCACAACCATATCCCCCTCATTTAAGTGGTTAAACCAACCAACAACACCTGCGTAGAGTTCACGCTGCATTCCCTCTAAAGCTGAGATTCTCGGCACAGCTAAATGTCGTGGAGTTCCACCAACCGCCGGGGTTGGGTGCATTTCTTCCAGAATATCTAAAATATGAGTCGCGCTCTCGACATTCGCGGCAATTGGCGTGTGCAGGTGCTGCACATTGGCTAGCGCTAACAACTGAGGCTGAGCTGTATACCGGGCACTCAAACCAACTTTTTGCAGCCGCCGCATAATCGAATCACGGACATAGCAGTGCTCCTGCAGGTCTTTTTCACTGCTCAACAACTTCCTCCCTAAAAGGGCATCTTCGCTAGCGGATTGGCCCCTAGGCGCGGAACCCGCGATGGCCTCAGTCGTCAGCTTGCCCTCCTTTATTCGCAAGATTCTTTCTGGAGAAGCCCCCAAAAAAACAGTTCCCGCTCCATTGGCAAAGGAGAAGGTAAAACAGCGAGGAAAACGATGCCGTAACCGATCGAGCAGTAGCAGTGCTTGCCATTCCCCATCTGCTTTGAGTGTCTGAGTTCGCGCTAGCACCACCTTCTCATATTGACCTTGCTGAATCTCCTCAAGCGCCAGCTCGACCGCCTGCAAATAAGCTTGTTTTTGAAATGGCAACTCTACAGACCCCACCAAATTTGGCTGTTGATAGCGATGAGTGGGGGCACTGGCAGAGTAGTTAAAATGCTGAAAGCGATCATACGCTCTCCAAACTCGCTCAACCAGAGCATCGACATCAGAATCGCTTTCAATTTTTAGATTGGCAACGGCTCCGTATTGAGTTCCGCTACGAAATACCTGCCAGCGAGGTAAAAATACGGTCGCAGCAGCAAATTCAGCATCAACAGCGGCGCAATCATCAAAAGCTATGGCCGTAAAAAAATGAGGCCCACTGAATTCCAGCTCAAGGTCGCCAATCGCAATGGTGTGTTCAAATACATCTGCCGCAAACTGCTTCAGCTGTCGGTAACGATCTGGACCAGAAAACTGGGACGAAACGACGGCGTCAATGGCGGCGATGGCAATTTCTTCGTTGGATCGCTCCAGATAAAAGTGCAACTCAGATGGGTTGTAGATCGACTCCAAGACAGCCAATGGCGCAATATGATCCACCGCAACCGTTATACTCGCGATTTGATAGTGAGCTTTCTCCTTGGCCGCGGCACAGCAAGCCGACAAAAAAGTGCGCAAGGCCGCTTCATCGCGTGTCGGCAAAATACTATGTGGAATGATTTGCATAAAAAACACTATTGAAGAAATGACGCACAGAAACGACGCAAATGGCCGTTAGCAGCCTGCCACAACACTCGCGAGCAATGCCCATCACCGCTACCGCAGTACTGTATACAGTACATTAGCACCGATTCGCAAGTTTTACAAAAGAATCTAATCATTCGCATACACACTCCTCAAGCCATGAGCCAGCGGCAACTATAAGACAAGTCAGCGATCAAATAAAAAGTCCGCATAGACCATTCGGTGATCGCTGGCCACCAATGCCTGTGGGTGATCCATGATGTGACCAAAACCACCAACGACTTGGGATAACAAATCGGGTGAGACAATCAAGCCATCGACCATTTGATAGGTGACCTCCTTGCCATAAAAGTAAGTCCAACGCTCCTGCCGATCATCCGGGGCCGTTATCAATTGCCCAATCCGGCGCGAGCCCTTCTGCAAAAATCGTCGAAAGGTGGCACTGCTTGGATGGTCGTTAAAGTCCGCGCCCAAAACATACGCGACTTGCCCGCGCCCCACGGTGCGCTCCAAAATACGATTGCGCGCTGCTTGAGCTTCAGCCGTACGAAATTTTGACGCTTCAGGATCTGATTTTTCCTCCGTCCAGCGACTTTTTAGATGCAAATTAAACACCGAAAGCTTGCTCCCATCATCCAGCTCAAAAACTAGCTCCAACATACCACGTAATAGGGTTCGTCGTTCGCCTTGGTAGGTGAACCAAAGGTCCGTATGCTTACAAACTTCCTGAGCTTCGATTTGGCTCAAGGCCGCAATTTGTCGCTTTTGATCAACCGCCATTAAATGATAGCGATAGGGATAATCCAGCCCTTCGGCGCGTAAATCACTTTGCAACTCCTGCAAGTGATATTTTGAACCGATCTCCTGTAATAGTAATATCTGCGGCTGTGCTTGGGCAATGATCGCTCGCAAGGCATTTTTCGCACGCTCTGGCTTGGGGTAGTCTTGCCGCCAAATGCCATCAACTAAGCGATCTGCTGACAGATAATTCTTCAGATTGTAAGTCGCAATACGGATGGACTCCCCGCATAAAATCAGCGGACAGAAAAGCAGTAAGCAACAAACTTTGATCAATCGCATCACAAATTACGCAAAGAATGCTCACGCTCCAGCAAAGTAGGGTGTGAATAGTAGAAAGCACTGTAACGAGGATGGGGGACCAAATTACTGAGATTCTCTTTATGCAATTTGCGTAACGACTGAACCAAGGGATCCGGTGAGCCGACCGCATCACGCGCAAAATGGTCCGCCTCATACTCGTGTTTTCTGGATAGGCGACTGGTCAGCGGGCTCAGCCAGAACCCCACCACCCCGCTTAATAAAAGGACAAGCAGGAGAACTGGCACAAATGCGCTGGCGGCTGCCCCCTCAAAGAAAAAAGCGCGCGTCAACCAGTCCGATTGCGACAAGAATCCCAATCCAGCAAAAAGGACAAAGGTGGACAGCGCCGAGACAGCGATCATTTTTGGGATGTGCCCGAGTTTGTAATGTCCAATTTCATGCGCCAAAATTGCCTCCAACTCATCAACACTCATTTGCTCAATCAAAGTATCATACAAAACGATCCGCCGAAAGCGTCCAAAACCCGCAAAAAAGGCATTGGAATGTCCCGAGCGCTTACTACCATCCATAACTAGAATCGTTTTTGCCTGAAAGCCAGTCCGATCGGCCAAGGCAAATAAGCGCTCACGTAAATCGCCTGCCTCCATCGGCTTTAATTGGTTAAACAAGGGCAAGATAAACATGGGGTAGAGCACCACCATCAATATTTGAAAGCTAAAAAATAAACCAAAGCCCCAAATCCACCAGACCTCGCCCGCCGACTCGACACAATACAACAAGAGAGCCAATAGCGGCAAAAGAAAAACGAAACCAACGAGGGCCCCCTTGATTTTATCCGTCATCCAGAGCGATATAGAGCTCTTATTAAATCCAAAACGCTGTTCGATTCGAAAAGTCGACCACCAATCAAAGGGTAATGACGGCAAACTCAACAGCGCCAAAATTGCGATCAGAACCAAAGATTGTCCCCAAAGCCCTTCACCCAAGACCTGCGTCAAGCCCGTATAAAGCAGCGGCAAAAAACCCGTCAAGAGCACCACAATCAACAGACCATCATCAAAAGCGGCCTGGTAGCGACTAAAACGCGTTTTCACCACCGTATAGTCAATCGACTTCTGATAGGCCTGCAAGTCGATGAATCCCTGGTAAGGACCCGGGACCTGGTGGCGACGACTCAACGCATGCCGCAAATTCAACCCATCCAAATACTGCCCCATGGCGTATTTGAGCCCAATCAATAAAAGCGCAATGCCCATAACTTCTGTCATAGCTCCACTGCATTGGTAATCAGGCCAAGAAGCAAAACAAAATCGACCGCAGACCTAAAAGAATGTTGGGCCCGCAAATCCGCCCAATTCCGGTCAAAATCAGACGAGCCTGACCACCCTGCGACTCCAGCCGGTACGTCCGCAAAATGAACACGCAAAAAAGCCAACCGCCAGGACAAAGAAGCAGCCAATCGTCAGCTGCACACTTGTTCTCACCAGCACGGGCTATCACTGCCACAAAATTTTAACATTTAAAGCTATTGACAAGCTTGTGGGTAAAACGCATCACAAACGCTTCCTTCGTCACAAAGACGACTTATTACATGGATAATTTTGCAGACCAATGCCTCGACATGGCTCAATCGATATTGGGCCATAACTTAGATTCAATCAGCCAACAGGGCACCGTCATCCCTGTTGAGGGTGAACCGAGTCGCCTCGACGAGTCGGGCCATGCGGCCTTGGCAATTGGTGAGTATTTTCGGGCAACGAATAAGCAAGAGTTGGCTGGACACGATTTAATTGATCTGTGCGCGCGCTGCGTCACGGCTCAAGCCTTTGCTCCTGAAGAGCAAGAAAATGGATTGGCCTACGCGACACTCGGCATCCTGTCTTTTGGCCCAGCCAAAGACCGTAATCTGGTGTGGGAGCGCCTGATGGAGCCCACCCAAGAGCAAATCGACAATCTTTTGCTGGAGCGCAGTGATTACGAAAACCACTTCCAAAGCTTCAACATCGCCAAAGCCGTCACCCGATTCAGTTTAGGGCTTTCTAAAAAAGACGAGACGGGGCGTCTGATTGATCGTTTTCTCGAGCGGATTGATGCGAAATCTTCCACCGGCTATTTCGATGAATCGGGCACAGCTGAAGCTGGCCATTTAGCGGGCGCCTTCGACTTATATGGGGTACACAGCTTTGTCTTCATTCGCCAAGCATTGCAACTACACGCCAACATTCACTTGCGTGAACGTAAGCTGCCCAGCATGCGTACCTATTCAGAAAGGTATTTAAAAATCATCTTAGATCTCGTGCGCCAAGATGGTCTTGGCTGGGCATTTGGCCGCTCGATCGGAGCTTACGGGCAGATGCACTGCATCAGCCTAATCCTGCAAGCACTCCGTGACGACTGGGTATCCGGTTCGCAAAAAGATCAGTACATTGACTGCGTGCGCCGCATGTTCATGCACTTTTTCCAGACCTATCTAGATCACGAGCATGGCTACCTAGTGATTCGCGATGCTGAGCGTAACACCGCCCCGTATCATACCACCCGCATGGCTAACTTCGATGCGGCACGTTATTTGTGCCAATGGTCTCGGCTCGCACGTTCGATTGGAGGATCGTCCTCCCCGCAAAACATGGTGCCCGCACGTAAAGTTGCGCGCTTCGTCAGCTTCGATAAAAGCAACAAAAAAGAACAAGGTTTGTTTATCTATCAGGACCCTAGTTCTGGTCTAGCTGTGCAACTTCCGCTGATGGCGAGTTCAGATCGTAAAGCACCGACGACGGACTATTTGGCATTCCCGCACGCTCCTGGAATTTTCGATTGGCCAGTCGACCATTACTTGCCGATCATGACGCCAGAACTAAGCTTTGGTGATAAGGTGATCACGCCCTCCTTTTACGGAAAAAATTGTACCACCAAGATGGGCTTGCGCAATGCTTTGACCTTCAAGTACGACCAGCCAGAACTGATAACCAACACTGGAAAATTAGTCCCGGGCATCGGCTCGTGCAAGGTCGCTTGGACTTTCGCCGGTGGCAAAATTAGCTGTGAATATTCTTTTACGGTTAAACAGCAAGTGCAACTGGACCGCATGCGATACGTTATTGCTATTGCGGCCAATCACAGCCGCTATCATTTGGCGACCGCCTATGCTCTGGGAGAATCCAGCCACCGCACCGAGTTACTCAAAGACGACTTTCAGGCGGAATGGCAAGAATTAGAGGTGGTGAGCGATGATCCACAATATCGCACATACTACGGCAATCTTCATTATCTGCAAATCCTCGAGCGCAAGCATCCACTCATCATGCGCCCCGGAGTTCAGTACAAACTGGCATTCAGTTTCGAACCTGAATTAGCCTTTGCAGGGGAATAAGCCGACTCTAGATGCTGTGATCCACCCGCAGAATCATTCCTTTTAATAGCTGCATGCTCTCGGTACGCGTCATTCCCTGCCTCGATGTCCACGCAGGTCGTGTCGTGAAGGGGATCAACTTTGTTGATCTCAAAGATGCGGGCGACCCAGTGGAACAGGCTATCAACTATGAACGGCAGGGCGCCGACGAATTAGTCTTCCTCGACATTACCGCCTCGAGTGATCAACGTTCGATTATGCTGGATGTGGTCCAAAAAACCGCCTCTCAATGCTTCATGCCACTTACCGTGGGCGGAGGACTACGTACTGTTGAAGACATCCGAAAAATGCTCAAGGCTGGCGCTGATAAGGTCAGCCTCAACACTGCTGCCATTGCCCAACCAGAACTGGTCAAAGCAGCCGCCGATAAATTTGGTAGCCAATGCATTGTTGTGGCCATCGACGCCAAACGTAAAGAATCTGGCCTAGGCTGGGAGGTCTACTCCCACGGTGGTCGCAAAAATACCCAACTGGACGCCGTCGAATGGGCCCAAAAGTTGGTTTCTTTGGGTGCTGGCGAAATTTTACTCACCAGCATGGACTGCGACGGCACCCAATCGGGTTATGACAATGCGCTCAATAAAGCGATCAGCCAAGCAGTGGAAGTTCCGGTTATCGCATCTGGTGGTGCCGGCAACTTGGACGATCTCGCTGACGCCGTGTTAAAGGGTGAAGCCAATGCCGTGCTGGCTGCTTCCATATTTCACTTTGGTACTTACACAGTGCAAGAAGCCAAAGCACATTTAGCGCAAAAAGGACTGCCGGTTCGCCTACTACCTGGCTTAAACTAAGCGCCTAGAGTTCGGAGCGCGGCACATCCATGGCACAGCGAAATCCGGTGTGATGCGCTGGCGAATCATTTTCATGTGGCTGCCGCGAGCCCGGCTGATACCCGCTGCACCAAGCATCCGAACACAGAAAAGACCCTCCGCGCGTCACATACGTGGGCACCCTTTGGCGCAAAGATACCAAACTGAGAGTATCCGGCCCCTGAGGATTTTTTATAACTTGATCCGCGCGCAAAGCATAGGCATCCGGATGGTAGCGATCCGCAACAATTTCCCAGACATTTCCTGCCATGTCATAAAGATCAAAGTCATTGGGCGGAAAACTGGCGACCGGCGCAGTCAATTGAAAGCCGTCTAAGCGCGTATTTTGATAAGGCCAGGGCCCTTGCCAAATATTTGCCATCCACACATCAGCGCCTTGGGGCGCAAACAGCTCGCCCCAGACAAAAGGCTGACGCTCCAATCCCCCACGAGCCGCTCGTTCCCATTCGGCTTCTGTCGGCAATCGCTTTCCCCGCCACTTGGCATAGGCCGCCGCATCCTCAGGTGTCACATTGACCACCGGATGATCCAGACGCTCTCGCCAATCTGAGCCGGCTCCTTCAGGTGCGCGCCAATTGGCAGCACCCTCCAGACGCCACCATTGATTTATATCCGAGGCATGGGCCAGGCTCTCTACCGGGCGATCAAAAATGATCGAACCCGCCTGATGTCCGCCCTCTAGCATGCGTTCCAACTGCTCAATCTCGGCGCGTATTTTCGTAGCGACTGCAGCAGAAGCATGGCTTATTTGATGATAGAGTCGCTGGATATTCGCCTGTATTGCAGAGCGAAACTGCGCCAAAGTTTCGGCTGGTAACGGACGCTCCGCGAAGGTCACATAACCCGTTGCGGCCACAAATGCTGCGAATTGACGATTGGTAACTTCCGTGCGATCCATCCAAAATGCGTCCACGGCAACCGAGTGAATCGGATAAGCGGTACCGTGTGACTGCGAGCCACCGTCCATTAAACCAGCATCCCCCCCCATACTGAAGCTTCCACCGGGAATCAAAACCATCCCATCAGGCGGGCTGTTGCCATCGGATGCCATCAATCCAGCCCCGATTACAACTCCGCAAAATATGCGCATTAGGCCGCAAATGTGACAGTCAAATGCAAATCGACAAATACGATTGATCATTGAACTCAATATACATAAACCTAACATTGCTAAATGCTATAACGCTGGCCTATATCGATGGCAATGTATTTTACTGCCGGTCTGCGTGATCACAAGTCGACCACAAACACCACTTCAATTACTCACGATGAAAAACCCTCTCCGCTGGTCTTTACACTGGCAAATATTCATAGCGCTCTTGTGCGCTGCCATCGTTGGATGCTGGCTCCTGCCAATCCTTGACAACGCACTCGCGATTCAGATTGAGGCTGCTTGCATTTTTATCGGGCAGCTCTTTATGAATGCCCTAAAAATGATGATCGTGCCCCTCATCACCGCTTCCATCATCAGTGGCGTCTTGCAAATGGCCAGTGAAAAGGGTCTTGGCCGGATGGGTCTTAAAACCTTCATTTACTACACACTGAGTGGTGCGCTAGCAGTCTTTATCGGACTGTTGGTGGTTAACTGGATTCAACCAGGTGACGTCGAAGCCAGCACCGCACAAGCCTTGCTCGGTAGCGGCAGCGAACTTGCAGGCTCCCAAGGACTACTGGATAAGGTTAGTGGGCGTGGTTCCGAGGATCTTTTTGGCGTCTTTTTAAGAATGTTCCCTTCCAATGTCGTCAGCGCGGCCAGCAGTAATGGCCAATTGCTGGGCGTTATTTGTTTCTCCATCCTGTTCGGACTGTTTATCGGACAGCTGAAAGGAACGCAAAAAGCGACCCAATGCAGTTTTTGGGAAGGGGCTCAGACAGTGATGATCCGCATGACGCAGGCCATCATTCGCTTCGCTCCGATCGGAGTCTTTGCACTCGTCACGCCTGTGCTCTGGCATGCACCCTTCGGTGCCCTGATCGACGCACTGGCTTGGTTTTTTATCACAGTTGTGCTAGCACTGGCCATTCACTTTGCAATCAATCTGGCGCTCATTTTGCGACTAGTCGGCAAGATTCAACCAATGCAGCACTACCGCGCCATGGTACCCGTCCTGTTGACGGCATTCTCCACTGCCAGCTCCTCCGGCACCCTCCCCCTCACGATGGAGACAGTCGAAAAAAAAGCCCAGCTCTCTAAAAAATCCTGCGCCTTCACACTGCCACTGGGCGCCACCGTCAACATGGATGGCACCGCCCTCTATGAGTGTGTGGTCGTCCTTTTTATTGCCCAACTCTACGCTGCGACTGGACAAGCCCCACTTGACATCAGCCAACAACTCTTGGTCGTCATTCTGGCCTTAACAACCAGCATTGGTGTCGCCGGTATCCCTGCAGCTAGCTTGGTGGCCATTGCCGTCATCTTACCTGCGGTTGGGCTCCCCGTAGAAGCCATTGGTGTTGTCTGGGTGACGGATCGTTTACTGGACATGGGCCGCACAGCTGTTAATGTCTTCAGTGATACCGTAGCAGCTGTCGTCATTGCTCGCAGCGAAGGCGAATGCCCCTACCCCAGCGCAAGCGTTACCAGACCTTAAACCTCAATTCAGATCTCACGCCCCCTGATTCGCATTAGCCCCCTCTCAAACTATGTCGATTGCCATCAACTTAAAACAATTACAGCTCACACTTCCACCAGCCCCAGAGCCGGCCGGTAACTATTTGCCAGCTATTCGCCACGGGAATTTGCTCTATTTGTCGGGTGCTATTTGCTGCGTGGATGGTAAAATGACCCATACGGGAAAAGTGGGGACATCACGCTCGATTGACTATGGCCAAGAAGCTGCCCGCATTTGCGCCCTCAACATGCTAGCTACTTGTGAACGAGAGTTAGGGGATCTCGAAAAGATTGATCAAATTTTACAGCTCAATGGCTTCGTCAATGCCAGCACCGGTTTTACCGACAGTCCGGAAGTCATCAATGGGGCTTCCGATCTGCTGTTTGCAATTTTGGGGGAGCGCGGACGTCATACCCGTGCAGCTGTTGCGGTAACCGGGCTGCCCAAGGACAGTACGATTGAACTGCAAGCCACGATTGCAATTCGGTAAATACAAATTAGTATGGCGAATTAATTTTTATCGCTATGCCAGCATTCGATTACGCCATCATCATCCCTGCCTATAATGAAGCTGAAGAGCTTCCAGCAACATTGGCAGCGGTTCTCAAGGCCATGGGACAACAGAAGCTGCGCGGTGAATGTGTAGTCGTTGACAATAACTCCAATGACGCAACCACAGAAATCGCACTCTCCTCAGGCGCGGACCGTGTTGTCTTCGAGCCCATCAATCAAATAGCGCGTGCGCGCAATGCAGGTGCCAAAAGCACCGAGGCGCGGTGGCTCATTTTTATTGATGCCGACACACGAATTCAGCCGGGCTTGTTGTCCAGCACCCTACAGCAGTTATCCGCCAGGAGTGCCGGTGGCGGCAGCCTGATGCTCTTTGAAGGCACCGCCAGTTGTGTTGGGCATTGTGGCATCCATATTTGGAATAAAATTTCTCAACTCAGCAAGACCGCCGCTGGCGGCTACCTGTACTGTCGCAAGGATGCCTTTGATGCCATTGGAGGCTTCGATGAGAAACTCTACGCCAGCGAAGAAATTCGATTTTCTCGGCTGCTGCGCAAATGGGCGAAAAAAAATGATTGCTCCGTGAACATTTTGACCGATTTTCCGGCCCAGACATCGACACGAAAATTAGCTTGGTACTCTGGCGGCCAAATTCTAGCTGGGGTCGCCTTTATGATGCTGGTCCCCTTTGCAGTCTACTCCCGCGGCCTCTGCTCATTCTGGTACAAACGTCCGAAGCCAGCCAGTATCCAGGAGCTAAAGCGCCCCTAATGACGACGCATCGGCCTGCAAACAACAGTCGTGCCTGCTGGCTTCCAAATATTAGGATTGAAATATAAACGTGCATTTGCAGCTTCACGTTGCATTTTGTAAATTTTTTGTTATCACAACACACTATTTTTTATCTATATGACCGCAGACAAAACAGAATTTACTGAAGAATCCAGTGCCGAGAACATCACTAAAGATGCGAGCACCCAGACAGAAGACCCGTCGCAGGAATCAACTCCCAGCCCACTAGAAAAGGCACAATCGGAAGCACTCGAAATGAAGACTCGATATCTGCGCTCGGTGGCCGACATGGAGAATTTCCGCAAGCGAATTGCTCGCGAGAAGCAAGACATCATCCGCAGCGCGGCCTCCGCCGTCATTGAATCTTTGATCCCGGTGCTGGACAACATGCAGCTGGGCCTGCAAGCCGCTGAAAACCATCCAGAAGCAAAAGACGTCACGATTGGCTTCAAGATGGTCGATGACCAACTGAAAAGCGCCCTCACGGAGCAAGGCCTCGAAGCGATTGTTCCCGACGGCGAACGTTTTGACCCCAATCTGCATGAGTGCATCAGCCAACAGCCCTCCGATGAGATCGAGGAAGACTTTGTCATTCAAACCGTGCGCTCCGGCTATCGCTTAAATGAGAAACTATTGCGGGCTGCCAATGTGATCGTATCCAGTGGCCCAGCAAAGGCTGAATAACCGACACCTGCTTTTATTGCAACTATGGCAACGACCGACTACTATGAAGTGCTAGGCGCCTCCCGAGGCGCCAGCGAGGATGAACTCAAAAAGGCCTATCGCAAGAAAGCGGTCAAATATCATCCTGACAAAAATCCGGGCGATGCCGCGGCTGAGGCCAAATTCAAAGAGATCTCCGAGGCTTACGACGTCCTAAAAGACAGTGAGAAACGGGCTGCTTACGATCGCTACGGCCACGCAGCCTTCCAACAAGGCGGAATGGGACGTGCCGGCGGAGGTGGGGGGCAGCATGACCCCTTCGACATTTTTCGCGAAGCCTTTGGCGGCCGTGGCGGCGGTGGCGGCATCTTTGATGAATTTTTTGGGGGTGGCCAAGGCGCTGGCGGTGGGGCCGCTCATGGCTCCGATCTCCGTTACGACCTAGAAATCACACTGGAGGAAGCCGCTAAGGGCGTCGAAAAAGAAATCAAGTACCGCCGCCCGATTGAATGCTCAAAATGCAGTGGCTCCGGCGCCGAACCGGGCTCCAGTCAAGTCACCTGTGCCACCTGTGGTGGGACGGGCCAAGTGACCTCAAATCGTGGCTTCATAAACTTCAGGCAAGTGTGCCCCGATTGTTCGGGCACCGGCAAACGGATTGAAAAGCCCTGCAGCGAGTGTCGTGGTGAGGGCCGGGTCATGGATAGCAGTACCGTCAAGGTGCGGATTCCAGCCGGCGTTGCCAGCGGCTCCAAATTGCGCTCAGCAGGCAAGGGAGAAGCGGGTCAGCTGGGCGGTCAAGCGGGCGATTTGTATATTGTTATTCACGTGGCAGAGCACGAACTCTTTGAACGGCATAACGATGACCTTTACTGCGAAATCCCAATTAAGTTTACCTTGGCCGCTTTGGGGGGCTCCATCAACGTGCCCACTCTTTTTGGCAAGGGATCGCTAAAAATTCCGACTGGGACGCAATCCGGGACCACCTTCCGCCTTCGCCAACAAGGGATTCAAAACCTGCGTGGCAGCGGTAAGGGCGACCTCCTGATTCGTGTCCATGTGGAGGTACCGACAAAACTCACAGAGGAGCAAAAGTCCAAACTTGAGGATTTTGCGGACGCCAGTGGCGATCCCGCCAATCCAGTCGGCAAATCCTTCGTGGAAAAAGCGAAAAAGTTTTTTCGCTAACAAAGTCTCTGTTTCATAGCGCTCCTCGTGTCGTATCCAATCGTCATTCTGGGCTCCGGAAAGGGCTCCAACGCTGATGCTTTGCTGAAAGCACAAGCCAAAAAGCAACTCGGCTGTGCGCATGTGGCGGCCATCATTAGTGATCAAGCTGATGCGGGCATCTTAGAGCTGGGCCAGAAGCATGCAGTTCCTGCCATCTATGTAGACCCGCAACAATCAAAAGCGCGCCTATCCGCAGAAGCCGAGCAGGCCTTCATTGAGCGCATTGATTCCTTTGCGCCCAAGTTGATCGTACTGGCCGGCTTCATGCGTATCATCGGCCCCAGATTTATTCAGGCCTTTAATGGGCGCGTGATCAACCTGCACCCCAGTCTGCTGCCCAGCTTTCCTGGGGTCGATAGCATTCGCCAAGCCTTCGACTACGGAGTCACGGTGACCGGATGCACCGTCCACTGGGTGACCGCCGAACTCGACGCCGGCCCCATCATCCGACAAAAGCCGGTGGATATCGAAGCCACAGACACCCTCGCCTTGTTGCGCAAAAAAGTCCACATTGCCGAACACTGCCTTTTGCCCAAAGTGATTGCTAAAATCAGCAAGGGGTCAATCGCACCGCCAACTTACTTGCAACCACTTACGGTACTCTAGCATGAAGGAATTGATCGAACTCAGGGCTATTATTCCCGAAACACTCGCGGACGAACTCACTGATTATTTTTTCGAGATTGAGTCCACTGAGTGGGGGATCTTACAGAAAGAGATCACCGACCCCTACGAATTATTTGGTCTGTTTGCTCACGAGGAACGTGCACGCCAGGCTTGGGAGGAGCTACAAGTGATCTACCCCGCAGTGCCCGCTCCCGAGAGCTCTACGGTTCGACACCAAACCGACTGGGAAAATGCATACAAGCGCTTTGTGCAGGTTTGGAGCGATCGACAGCTACATTGGATTCCGCTGTGGGAGCGTGCTAGCTACCCCCCCCCCGCTGCAGCGGCCTGCGTCTATCTCGATGCTGGCATGGCTTTTGGCACAGG
>CAWVTP010000038.1:0-17010 GCA_963933035.1 uncultured Puniceicoccaceae bacterium
AAAATTAATCAATTTTTTGCTTGTTTTAGAAGCGAATTGTTAAAGATGGGCTAGGTCTTTTGTGCCTTAGGTGTGGTTCTCGCTTTGATCAGCAAGACTGATGTTCGCTTACGCTGCTTAGCGGCAGTATTTTTAATAAATGGACTTGTCTTCCAGCGTAGAGTTCACAGATTGTCACTCACGATAAAGGAGGGCTCTGGGCGTAGGGCTGAGATGAGTGTGCGATCCACACTTGGATTCTTTGAACCTGACATGTGTTAACACCAGCGAAGGGATTATCGATTGTTTGCTTGTAGGTAGGCGGCGATCTTCTCTCGGAGGGGTTGACGAAAATCCAATGCCTATTTATGACTAAGCCAGCTGAAGCGACGCACGCACTGTTTCCAAAATCTAAGCGAATTTATATCGAGGGCTCGCGGCCAGATGTACTAGTGCCGATGCGCTCCATCGAACTATCGCCCACCCAATTGCCCAATGGGGCAGGATCCACTCCCAACGCACCTTTGCGAGTGTATGATACCGCGGGTGCCTGGGGAGACGCCGATTACCATGGGGATGTCGCGCAAGGTCTGCCGCCGATTCGTTCTAATTGGATCTTGGAGCGAGGCGATGTGGAAGCCTATGCTGGACGCGAAGTGAAACCACAAGATGATGGTTATCTATCGAATGTGCACAAAGCTAGTGCGCGTCTCAAGCAAGGACAGCGCCAGTTAATCGAATTTGAGAACAAGCCCAAACAGCCGCTACGCGCAAAAGCGGGTCAACGCGTCACTCAGTTGCAGTATGCGCGAGCCGGTGTGATTACGCCTGAGATGGAGTTTGTTGCCATTCGCGAAAATATGAAGCGACATGCATTGGCGCAATCGGTGGCGATCTCTAAGGATGAGGCGGCCAACAGCTTGGGCAAAGCCCATCCCGGGCGCTCCTTTGGGGCCAGTATCCCAGAAGAGATTACACCGGAGTTCGTCCGTTCAGAAGTTGCCCGCGGGCGGGCCATCATCCCTTGCAATATTAACCATCCAGAACTGGAGCCGATGATCATCGGGCGCAACTTCCTGGTCAAAATCAATACCAATATCGGGAATTCAGCGGTGGCCTCCTCCATCGAGGAAGAGGTTGAAAAAATGCGTTGGTCGGTCAAATGGGGTGGGGATACCTTGATGGACCTTTCGACTGGAAAAAATATTCACCAGACCCGGGAGTGGATTTTGCGGAATTGTCCAGTCCCTGTCGGCACGGTGCCGATTTACCAAGCTTTGGAGAAAGTCAATGGGAAGGCAGAAGCGCTGACCTGGGAAATTTTTAGGGATACCCTCATCGAGCAGGCAGAGCAGGGTGTGGATTACTTCACAATCCATGCGGCGGTGTTGCTGCGCTTTGTTCCGCTGACAGCCAAGCGGATGACGGGTATTGTCAGTCGTGGTGGATCCATTATGGCAAAGTGGTGTTTGTCGCACCATAAGGAGAACTTTTTGTACACGCATTGGGACGAAATTTGCGAAATCATGGCTGCTTACGATGTCAGTTTTTCCATCGGAGATGGCCTGCGGCCGGGTTCGATTGCGGACGCCAATGACGAAGCCCAATTTGCAGAACTCAAAACGCAGGGCGACTTGACTCGCCGCGCTTGGGAATTGGGTGTACAAGTCATGAATGAGGGACCGGGCCATGTGCCGATGCATATGGTGGAAGAAAATATGCAAAAGCAGATCGAGTGGTGCGATGAGGCGCCCTTCTACACGCTGGGGCCTTTGACAACGGATGTGGCGCCTGGCTATGATCACATTACCAGTGGTATTGGAGCGGCGATGATTGGTTGGTACGGTTGCGCCATGTTGTGTTATGTCACGCCCAAAGAGCATCTGGGCTTGCCGAATAAAGACGATGTGCGCGAGGGTGTGATCACCTACAAAATTGCCGCGCATGCGGCGGATCTCGCCAAAGGCCATCCTGCGGCTCAGTTACGCGATAATACCCTTTCGAAGGCACGCTTCGAATTCCGTTGGGAAGATCAGTTTAATCTGTCTCTAGATCCAGAGAAGGCACAGTCTTATCACGATGAGACCTTACCGCAAGATGCCGCCAAGACGGCGCATTTCTGTTCCATGTGTGGGCCTAATTTTTGTTCCATGAAAATTACTGAAGATGTGCGCAAGTATGCTGAGAAATTAGGGGTATCTGAAAGTGATGCTCTGGAAAAAGGTCTGGCAGAGAAAGCATCGGAGTTTAAGGATCAGGGTGGCGAGGTTTATTTAGCGGGGGTGGAATAATGCGGGTTTGGCTGAATGAGCAAGCTTGTGAGTGTCCACCTGCAGTAGACTTACAAGCATTCTTGAATCAAGAGGGCCTGGCAGCCCGTCTGGGGATTGCGGTTGCGGTGAATCAATCCGTCATCGCAAAGGCAGACTGGGGCCTTACACAATTAGCTGCGGAGGATCAGGTATTGATCATTCAAGCGACACAAGGGGGTTGAATGGATCTTTTGGCTATTTCTCCCCCCGATGAGGATCATCCGCAGGAAGCGCGTCTGCTTGTCCAGTTACTAGATGCAGGTTTGCAGCGCTACCATATTCGTAAGCCTGCTGGCTGTTGGATGGCGAGCGAGCGCTTGATCCAGGCGGTCCCGGAGGCTTATCACAGTCGTTTGTCGCTGCATCAGCATTATGATTTAGAGGAACGCTACGGGGTCTGTTTGCATAATACCTCGCATGCGACTTTAGGTGACCGAGTGGCTCGATCCTGTTCGCTGCATTCGCTGGATGCTTTAGACACTCAGTTAAAGGGCTATGAGTACGCTTTTTTGAGTCCTATATTTCCTTCGATTTCAAAGGCAGGCTACAGACCTGTCTGGAGTGAGTCTGCCCTGAGAATGGCACTGAAGCCAGATTATCAGACGCGCCTATATGCGCTCGGTGGCGTGCAGCCGGGCACATTGGCTCACGCGCAATCGCTGGGATTTGAGGGGGTCGTTTTGCATGGTGTGCTGTGGCAGGCAGCTGATCCACTGCAGGTTTTTCAATCTTTTCTGGCTTTGGTGGCATGAGCACCCCGCGCATTCTTTGTTTAACCGCCGATGGCTTGCCGCATTCACATGTGGAGCAAGTGCAAGATTTTTGTTTTGCGGGTGCGGAGTGGATCCAATTGCGCTCAAAGCAATTGAGTGACCGTGAACTGGAGCCGATTGCCTTTGAGGCGCTGCAGGTTTGCCGTCAATACGGTAGCCGCTTAATAATCAATGACCGCTTGGGCTTAGCGCTCAAGATTGAAGCCGATGGCGCGCATTTGGGCCGTCAGGATGGCGATTGGGCACAGGCCCGAACGCGTGCGGGTAAGGATTTTTTGCTGGGGGGGACGGTTAACTGTCTGGCGGATGCCCGTGCGGCATTAGTTTCTCAGGCATTGGATTATTGCGGGGTGGGGCCTTATAAGTTTACCCGCACAAAGGCGCAGCTGGCGCGCTTACTAAAGCCGGCGGATTGGCAGGCGATTTTACAGCTATTATCCGATCTGCCCTGCTATGCGATTGGTGGCATAGAACTGAGCGACTTGCCTGATTTGGCAAGCTATCCTCTGAGTGGCCTGGCGATTTGTTCGGCCCTACATCGGGATGGACGCCGTATTGAGCATTATAGTGAATTTTTAGAACAGTATGAAAACACAGCCATTAGTCATTGCGGATAAAGCATTCGAGTCGCGCCTTTTCGTGGGGACGGGTAAATACGGCTCAGGTCAGCAAATGCAGTCGAGTTTACGAGCTTCCGGAACCGAGCTTGTGACGATGGCGATGCGCCGTGTGCAAGTGCAAGGCCAAGCCGATGGCATCATGGAATATATGGAGCAGGATCGTTATGCCTATTTGCCCAATACCTCCGGAGTGCGGGATGCGAAAGAGGCCATCTTTGCGGCGGAGCTAGCGCGTGAGGCTTTGGCGACTAATTGGTTAAAGTTAGAAATTCATCCGGATCCAAAGTACCTGATGCCGGATCCGATTGAAACGCTGAAAGCGGCGGAGGCTTTGGTGCAGGCTGGCTTTGTCGTCTTGCCCTACATCCATGCTGATCCGGTTATGTGCAAACGTCTCGAGGAGGTGGGCTGTGCCGCTGTGATGCCTTTGGCGGCCCCAATTGGGAGCAATGCCGGGCTGTCAGCGCGCCGTTTTTTAGAGATCATTATTGCTCAATCATCTGTTCCGGTGATTGTCGACGCTGGGCTTGGAGCACCTTCACATGCGGCAAGTGCGATGGAGCTAGGAGCGGATGCAGTCTTGGTCAACACGGCGATTGCCACTGCCCAAGATCCAGTTCAGATGGGGGCCGCCTTCAAGCTCGCGGTCACAGCCGGTCGTATGGCCTATGAAGCAGGTCAAGCCGCGCCGAGTCTGCAGGCTCAGGCTTCTTCGCCGCTGACAGAATTTTTAAACTAGGACTGAAATGAGCTTTGCGACAGAATTAAAAGCACTCGATTGGGATTCGGTCGGAGCCAGTATTGCCGCCAAGAGCGAGCGTGATGTGGAGCGTGCTTTATCGCGTGCTGAAGGGGCATTGACGCTGGAAGACTTTAAGGCATTGATTTCGCCAAGCGCGCGCCCCTATCTTGAGACGATGGCGCAAATGAGCCATCAACGCACGGTGGCGCGTTTTGGCTATACCCAGCAATTGTATGCCCCGATGTACCTCTCCAATGTATGCAGTAATATTTGTACCTATTGCGGATTTAGTGCCAACAATCGTATTCCACGGAAAATATTGAACGAATCGGAGATTCAACAGGAATTATCGGCGCTCAAAGCATTGGGCATTCAGCATGTTTTATTTGTGACGGGGGAGTCGAATCTGCGAGTGGGGGTTCCTTACTTAAAGCGAGCTTTTGAATTAGCGCGCAAGCAATTTTCGAGTTTATCCATGGAGGTGCAGCCAATGGATCAAGATGGCTACGAGGCCCTTATGGGCAGTGGTTTAAGTTCTGTACTCGTGTACCAAGAGACTTATCATCGGGAGGCCTATGCGCGCTATCATCCCAAGGGCTTTAAGCGGAATTTTGACTATCGTTTAGAGACCCCCGAGCGTCTGGGACGAGCTGGGATGAAAAAAATTGGTTTGGGAGTGCTCTACGGCCTAGAAGATTGGCGGACCGATTCATTCATGTTGGCAGCGCACTTGCAATTCATGGAACGCCGCTACTGGCGCTCGCGCTACAGTTTATCTTTTCCTAGAATACGTCCACACGAAGGGGATTTTGAGCCGGTATCGGTGGTCGACGATCGCGACTTGGTGCAATTGATTTGCGCCTTTCGTCTATTGAGTTCAGAGCTTGAGCTCTCACTTTCGACCCGCGAGGAGGCGCGCTTTCGCAATCATGTGCACAAGTTGGGTATTACTAGTATGAGTGCTGGCTCGAAAACAAATCCTGGGGGTTATGCCGTGGACCCGCAGACTTTGGAACAATTTGAAATTTCGGATGAGCGGAGTCCTGCACAGGTGGCTGCGCATTTGCAGTCCGCTGGTTACGAAGCTGTGTGGAAAGATTGGGATGCCAGTTATGATGGTGCCGTATTATCAGTTTGAAGATGTGTGCTAAATTAACTCAAGAGGAAGTCATTCGTTACCAACGTCACCTCAGTTTACCTGAGTTCGGCCTGGAGGCTCAATTAAAGCTAAAAGCCGCCAAGGTGCTGGTTATTGGAGCCGGTGGACTCGGCTGCCCCGTGTTGCAATATTTAGCCGCGGCTGGAGTGGGTGTGATTGGAATTGTGGATGATGATGTGGTCGATGTCTCCAATTTGCAGCGACAAATTTTATTTGATAGCCAAGAGATTGGTGAGCCGAAGGCGCTGCGGGCGCAAGTCAAGTTACAGGCCATGAATCCGCTGATCCAGTGCGAGGCGCACACTGTGCGCATTGGCGTCGAAAATGCGCGCGAAATCGTCGAGCTATACGATCTGGTTGTGGATTGTAGTGATAATTTTGCGACGCGTTATCTGGTCAACGATGTTTGTGTTTTGACGGATAAGGCGCTGGTCTATGGGGCCTTGTATACCTTTCAAGGCCAAGTTTCCGTCTTTAATTTCCAAGGTGGCCCTACCTATCGCTGTTTATTTGCGAGTCCACCTAAGCCAGAGGAGGCTCCCAATTGCGCCGAAATTGGCGTGGTCGGCGTCTTGCCCGGTGTCATCGGCTGTCTGCAAGCCACTGAGGTGATCAAGTTGATTACGGGGGTGGGTTCACCGCTTTCCGGAAAATTGCTTTTATTCGATGCTCTGAGCATGCAGAGCCAAACTGTACAATTTAAGCGTGTGCCCGAGCAAGCCGATGTTCGCGAACTGGTGATGATGGAGTCCCCCAGCTGTCAGGTGCACACTCCAGCTGTGAGCGAGATTCAGCCAGAGGAATTAAAAGCTGAGTTAGCGAACTACCAGTTGTTGGATGTACGCGAGGAATGGGAGCGCGCGGCCGGAGCTTTGCCGGGGGCCCATCTACCACTGGGAGCCCTTTTGCAAGGTCCAGTGGACTTGCATGCCTTGGGTTTGGATGCTGAGCGCCCTATTTGTGTTTATTGCCAATCTGGGAAACGGAGCCTACGGGCAATTCAGCATTTGGCTCAACTGAATAGAGGCCTTGCTTGGGTCAACTTAGCCGGGGGCCTGAATGCCTGGAACCAGGTGTCGGGTAGAGAACGATCTGATCGCGATCACTGAAGTGTGAACTTCTTTCCAGGTTCAAAATTGTAATGAGTGCTGATAATATCCCCTATGTGTTGACGGTTTCAGGCTTTGACAGTAGTGGTTGTGCCGGCTTGCAGATGGATAATCGCGTGATTCATGCCGTGGGGGCCATGCCTTTGAATGTTCCAACCGCTTGGACGCTGCAAACACCAGATGCCATGCGGCATTGCCGCCTAGCCGATGCGCAGGAAGTCCAAGGCTCCATGCGAGCCTTGCTCGAATCCTACCCAGTTGCTGCGATTAAAATTGGAATGCTGGGGAATGCAGAGATTGTTGGGGCCGTGGTGGCAGTGCTGACTGAGTATCCAGCTATTTTCACTGTTCTAGATCCAGTCTTGGCAACGAGTTCTGGGGCGGCTTTATTAGATGTGGCTGGTTATGAATACATGAACGCAGCTTTAATCCCGCTGGTGAATCTGGTCACGCCCAATTTGGAGGAGGCCAGCAAATTAGAGCTTAAAAATGCTCGCGCAGTTTTGCTGACTGGTGGGCATCAAGTCGGGCTAGACTGCGTTGACATGTTGCACATCGCTCAAAATCCGCCGATTGAATACCGTAAAGCACGCATTTCGACTCAGAATTGTCGTGGTACCGGCTGTGCCCTCAGTTCTGCAATTGCGGCCTACCTAGCCAGCGGGCAGTCATTAATCAGCGCCTGCCAAAAAGCTAAAGATTTACTGCATCAGTCGCTCATACAGCGCACACAGCTAAGTTTTAATGGTGCAGGTCCTGCTCTGTAAATTGGCAGTGATGCTGTGCGAACAGCTTGATCCCGAAATCAAGCCTATTGGATTAGGATTCGCTATCTTTGGGGCGATCGTTCTTTGTATTCTCTTGCGCACCCGTCGATGTATGGCTCACAGAACCCTTAGCAGCCATTGGTTTTAGTGAAGGACTCGCAGCTTCGTCATCTGTCTCCATTGCGTTACGTAGATCATTTTCGATCCCGGAAGTAGCATTTTTAAACTCGCGTAGGGACTTTCCTAATGATTTTGCGAGACCTGGTAAGCGTTTGGCTCCAAAGAAGAGCAAAACCACCATAAAAATGAGTATCAGTTCCCAGCTACTTAGATTTTGTAAAAAGGCTAAACTGTACATGGCTCTACAAGTTAAAGATTATTGTGGGAATTTTTTTAAGAATTTTTCTCGTTCGACGTCACTTGCCGCTACAATCTGATCATTGATGGCAACCGTGCCCTCTAAAATAAGAGCCGTCCGTAATTGAGTATTACGCACAGCTTGCATCATAAGTACAGCCTTTAAATCGCTTGCTGGCGAATAAGCTAACAGGTAGTCTTGTGGGAGGGTACTGCCGTTGCGAATGGTGACAATCTGATCGGCTCTATTGACATGAACAACTAGCGGAAGATTGCTTTGGACACTTGGAGTCTGGGGTCTTTTTTCTGAAAATTTTTGCCACTGTGGATTTTCTGCACCAACGGGCGCCGTCGCTTGACAGCCAAGCAGGCAAATACAGAAAAATAGGAGACTTAAGGCTGTCAGCAAGGATGACAAACTGTGCCACTCATTGAGCGATTGGATTGGTTGGCGTGTCATGTTTGGTTATTTTCTCTTTGGATGCTATCCATGCCCGGTTTTTCAAGGCTGGCATCTCCCTCAAAGAAGCCATGTAATTGTCGTATGCGTGTTGGGTGGCGCATTTTTCTGAGTGCCTTCGCTTCAATCTGACGGATACGTTCGCGCGTTACTTTAAATTGGCGCCCAACTTCTTCCAGGGTACGCGAATAGCCATCCGCCAAGCCAAAGCGCAGCGATAGCACTTTACGCTCCCGTTCAGTCAAGCTGTCGAGAACATCGGTAATCTTTTCTCGCAGCAAGCTGTAAGCCGTCATATCGTAGGGGTTCTCGGCGCCTTTGTCTTCAATAAAATCCCCAAAGTTGGTATCGTCTGAGTCGCCGACTGGGCTTTGCAATGAAATCGGCTGCTGTGCCATCTTCATGATCGCCTGCACACGATCAATGGGTAGACGCATCTCATCGGCAACTTCTTCAGCAGTGGGCTCATGGCCAAGTTCTTGCAGTAGTTGCTTTTGAATCTGCATCACTTTGTTGAGCGTTTCGATCATATGCACCGGAATACGGATGGTGCGTGCTTGATCAGCAATCGATCGTGTAATAGCCTGACGAATCCACCAAGTTGCGTAAGTGGAAAATTTGTAACCACGGCGATATTCGAATTTTTCCACCGCCTTCATCAGGCCCATATTTCCTTCTTGGATTAGGTCTAAGAAGGAAAGTCCCCGGTTGGTGTATTTTTTAGCGATTGAGATGACCAGTCGTAGGTTGGCTTCCACCATTTCGGTCTTCGCTTTGTGTGCCTTGCGGATTCCCGTGTTGACCTCGCGTATAATGGCGGTGAGCTCATTGGGCGCCATTTTATATTCGTCTTGAATCGAGTCGAGTCGTTGTTTGATGGCATGAGCATCAATTTTTTCGCGACTGCGAGTTGTAACCTTCTCTAGGGCAGCCAAGTCATCGTAGTGAGCTTGGATCTCCTTACATACCTTACTGAGGTCTTTAAGGAAATCTTCAAAGATTTTCAGCTTTAAGCAATACTTACGCAAGACGAGCCGTAGCTCAACTTCGTATTTTTTCATGCGGGTGCGCGCCCGCTTCGCATTGGATTGTTGATCTTCTACCAGCGCTTTTTGCTGACTTTCCCAAGCAGTATGGATGCGTTCACCTAGCTTTTTTGCTTGTTCTAGATGCTTCGGCAAACTTTCAAAGTAGGCCTCGCGACTTTCAATTTTTTTGTCGAGTACAACGCGATCAAAGCGTTCTTCTCGTTTGAGTAGCTTTTCGACTAGCTCATTTTGGAATTGGAGTGTGAGGGTGGTCGAAAAGAGTGCATCCTGCGCTTGAAGTTCAGCCTTTTCGATTCGTTTCGAGATCGCCACTTCCTCTTCGCGCGTCAACAGGGGTACTTGACCCATCTGTTTTAAATACATTCTGACAGGATCATCTAAAATGTCGTTTTGAGTGGTCCGGACCTCTTTTTCTTCGCTTTCCTCTTGGCGTGCTTTGTGAGCTTCAACCTCGCTATCATCTAGAATCTCAACTTCTAGGTTCTGTAGGATTGAGATTACATTTTCGATCTCGTCAGGGTTGTTAACGCTGTCCGGGAGGGCCTGATTGATGTCTTTGTAAGTCAGAAAACTCTGCTCTTTGGAGAGTAGGATCAGATTGCGTATGCGCTCGTTGAGCTTTTCTTGTGCTTTGGGCGACAAATTGCGTTTGGCCACTAGGGCTTCAGCCTCAGATTTCGCCAGCATGTTTTGACTCTGTTCAGTTTGGCTAGAATGACTCTTTTTGGTAGAAGCTTTTTTGGCCGCGACTTTTTTCTTTACTGCCTTTTTGGTTGTTTTTTTGACCGCTTTTTTGGTCGCAGTGCGTCTTGGTACCTTTTTTGTTGGTGTCTTTTTTTTGGTGGCAGGCATGGTTTAAATGGATCGTTTACTAGGAATCGATTTTTAACAAATGGGTTTTAGAAATTAAAGCGCGGGTTTTTTTTATCGCTAACCTGCATTCATGCAGAGCATCTTTATTTAACGGCTGTTGTGCGTCTGTCTTTAGTTTGTCGAGTCGATTGCTCAGGTAGTTTTTATAGAGTGTTTGAATACAAATTTCGATCTGCTGTTTAGGGTTTTCAATCTCAAGCTCACGGGAGTGGATGTCAGCGAGTAGCTGTCGATCAAACTCACCGCTAATCAGTTTTTCCAGCGATTCGGTTGATTCGATCAGTCCCTCTCGATACTCTGCCAAAAGACGTGCCAGTAGTTTACCTTCTGGTTGCGAGGAGTTAATCCATTCATGGTGAACTGCTTTAGCAATTGATGAAGCATATTCGGGAAAGTGTAAAATGTGCGAAAGTAGTTCCCATCCAGCCTGTGTCAAGCGTGCGTCAGTAGATTTTGTATTTTCAGGGGTTGATTGTCTGTTAGTTCTATTTTTGGTTTGATTGTAACGTTTTTGATGTTTCTTAAAGTCTGTAAGGGCTGCCTGAGAATCAACAATGCTGGCAGGTAAACCCAAAAGTTTAACGGATTGCTGAACATAGTCGTCCCTAGCAACAGTAGAAGGTTCATATTTTAGAAATTCAAAAAGCATCTGCAGCACGCGGTTTTTTTGAGCCGTACTGGCGCTTTTCGTGTCGGGTAGTTGCGTTTGAATGGTTAACTCGATGGGGTTCAGCGCAGAAGCCTGTAAAGCTTCAATAGCTGCAGCACCTTTTTCTGCCAGTAATTCATCGGGATCCTGTCCTTCTTCCAAGCAGATGAAACGAAAGTCGATCCCCGATTTGAAGGCCATTGGCAGTATGCGTTCGGTGGCCTTGCGGCCAGCCTGATCTCCGTCGAGAAGGCAATACACATAGGGCGGCTGATAGCGCTGGAGTAAATGAATTTGTTCTTCCGTAATGGCGGTGCCTTGCGGCGCAACCGCGGTATTGAGCCCGCATGTCCAACAACGGATCGCGTCCAGTTGCCCCTCGACCATTAAAAAACCTTGCGAATCGCTCACATGCTTACGGGCATGGTCCATACCGAAGAGGATGCGTCCCTTTTGAAAGATTTGAGTTTCAGGGGAATTTACGTATTTGGCTTCGCGGCTAGGGTCGTCTGAGGGGGTCTCTTCAAGTTGACGAGCCGTAAAAGCGACCACTCGCCCTTGAACATCGCGAATAGGAATCATGAGCCGCCCGCGAAAACGGGATTTTAACTCAGCTGAGCGCTTGCTTTGATGGGAATTAAAAAATAGGCCTGAGGCCTGGAGGGCCTCCTGTTGTATGTTTTTTTGACGACAGTAGTGGTAGAGTGCATAAGGCTCTGGTGGGGCAAAGCCAATTTTAAATTGTTGGGCGACTTTTAGGTCGAAGGCACGCTTTGTCTGCCAATAATGCCGCACATTTTCAGCTGTAGCACTCTCAAGTAATTGTCGATGAAACCACTCGCTGACCAGCTCGTGTAGTTCAAACAGTTGTTTTCTTAAGGATTGGGTGGCCAAATCGGGACCTCCCGCCTCGTAGCTGAGTTGAAAGTTAAATCGTTTGGCAATGAATTCCACCGCTTCTGGAAATTCAATGTTTTCTAGCTTCATGATAAAGGAAAACAAATCGCCGCCTTCACCAGTACTGAAGCATTTGTAGAATCCTTTATCTGGATGGACGTAAAAAGAAGGGGTTTTTTCGCTGGTAAATGGACTCAGTCCTTTCCAGGAACGGCCAGCCTGTTTGAGTTGGACATAGGGCGCCACCACATCGACAAGGTTGACTTGTAGTTTGAGTGCTTCGATTGACTGTGTGCTGACGCGGGCCAACGGTCTTTACTCGGGGAAGTTAGATGTTTGCTGCAGTGAACGTGCTATTGCAGCGTTTGCAGCACCGCATCGGCTTCAGCCCGAAGTGGATGGGCGGGTGCGATTTCGATAAAGCGCTGATAAAATTGACGGGCCGCCTCGACATCGATTGAGATTTTTCGGTAAGCACGCGCTAGTGAGAGCGTGATTTCAGGACTTAGCGGAAAGCGAGCATAGGCTGTTTCGAGTTCTGCCAAAAAAGCTTTAGGTGCTTTAGAGTTTTGTATAATTCGCAGGTAATTAAGAGTATAGTTGATGTTGTTCGTGTCGAGGCGTATTGCTTCCAATGCAGTCGATTCAGCATTTTTTAATTGCTGATCTCGCCTGTATACTTGGGCTAATTGACTCCAAATGGAGGCGCGTTGATTGTCGATGGCAATGGCCTCCCAGTAGCGTTCAATCGCGCGTGTAAGATCCTGTTCGATCTCAGCTTGTTCTGCCTGCGTCATAATTTCAGCGATACGCTCTGCGGGACTTGGGCTTGCGGGCGCGAGTTCCGCTGGTTCGGCGGCATCTGAAGCGATGTCAGTCAGCTGATTGTCAACAGCATCCGAGCTTGTGGAGGCTTCCGTCGCCTCTGGAGGGGCTTGATAGTACTCAATCGCTGGGGCAAGGGCTAGCGCTTCAGCAGTGGCAGCCTCTTCGCTGAGGCTAGCTTTGCTCTCAGTCGCTGCGTTTTCTGTACCAGACTGTGAGCTTCCTGTAGGCGTGTCTTCAGGAGATTGCGGGGCCTCAATGGCGGCCTTTTGTTCCGCCAGCGCACGTTCAGCGGCGTCCTTTTTTGCGCGCCATTCCTGTACTTCTTCGCGTACTTGACTAAATTTGCTAGCATCTAGGAAGTTGGGAAAAGCTTTATCTAGAGCCTCAATTTGTTTTTCGGCGGCGGGCCAATCTTTTTTCAGAATCGCAAGTTGTAATAGGCCGGAGTGCAGTCGTTGGTCGGGTTCACCTGCGACAGTTTGCGCTTTTTTGAGCCAAGACTCTGCTTGATTTAGATTATCGAGCTGGAGATACAGGTCGCCGATGCTGGCCTGTGCAGCTTTTTCCAAAAGGCTGGGGTCCGCATTGTTAGTAGCCAAATATGCATCGAGCGCAGCCGAGAGTTCATTTGCTTGTTCCAGCGCAGCTCCAAGTTCAAGCCACATATTGGGGCGCATCATTTGAGCATCTAGCTGACTGAGTTTTTTCAGATGAGCGGTATGAGGCAAATCGGCCGCTTTAGCGAGTAAGTAGACTTCGTAGCGAAGTTCTGCATTCAGCGGCTGCAATTCGGCTGCTTGCTCTGTGAAAAAGGTCGCAAAGATGGGATCCTTTAATTGGGCATGCGTTTGTCCAATTAAATGTAGGATTTCGCTATCTTTGGGGAATTGGTTATTGAGGGCTTCCAACTCGGCGAGCGCAGCTTGAGGCTGATTATTAGCTTGATACTCGCGAGCTGCCTGAATGCCTGTATTACGCTCTTCTAGCTCCGTGTTACAAGCATTGAGTAAAAGTATGAGGCCCAATAAACTACAGTTTAAAATTGGCGATTTGATTGCTTGAAACATAGCCTATGGATGCAGGATTCGATTGTGATGTCCATGCAGATTTTTAATTGTGCCTTTTTATGTCAAGTGGATAGCAGTACCTAATTTGATTGATCGATGACTCTGTGGCTATAGAACTCTGTACACCTAGGTGATAAAGGTGAAGATAAAGCACAAAATGTAGGGTCCAGGCGTGAGAATAGGTTTAACAAAAAAGCTCCCTTGTCGAGAGCAGCCGCTGTGTCATGCTGGGGGCAACACTGAGAGTGGTCAGCTGGCTTTGGGCTTGTGCTGTATTTTCTGGAATAGACTTCGTTTCTGGCGACGTCAGCTGTATCACTTGCTCATATGTGGGGGCTGCATCTTATCAGCCAGTTTGCAGTCGCAGCCACTGGCGGGATCGCTGGGCGTGATCTATCAAGCTGATCTTGGGTTGGAAGAACGCCCCCATTATCAACGAGCTGTTTTAGATTTGTTGACTGCGCACGAAAAAAACAGTGGCCAACGATTACGTCCGGGGAAATTCGGAAAGGTTGCTTTGAAGGTCGACTTGAGTAAAGGTCGGGGACTGTCAACTCCGCTAGCCCTTGTGGAGGCGGTTGTGTTGGCCTTAGAGCAGCGATCATTTCGCCGAGAAGGTATTTATTTGGTCGCCCATTCCGCGCGCAATTTACAAAAGTCCGGCTTTGTTTCTAGTCTGCATGCAGCGAAGGAGTCCGTTGCACTAGAGGGTTGCGTGTGGAAGGCTTGGGATCAGGGCATTGATTATGATCTGGATTGGTATTATGACAGTCCATTGCCTCCAAAATCAAAACTAACTGCCCAGTTCGGGGAGCCACTGGCTGAGAGTTCAGACTTGGAGCTATCCCTATATCAGCGAAAAAGTTTATTGCCGGTACCCTTGATGTTTGACTTTGATTGTTGGATAAATTTGGCCACTGTATCGGACGCGCCCGATTGGGGTATACAAGCGGTGCTGGCCAATGCGACATTAGGGAATGTCAGCAATGCGCGTCGCTTTCGGGGGGAATCAGTTGCGGCTGCAGCAGCGATTGCTGAAATTGCGGCGATTCCTGAATTTCGTTCAACTTGGAGTTTCAATATTGTTAGTTTGCACAAGTATCAATATATAGGGGGCCCAATGTATAACGCGGCTTATACGCGCTCGGAGCCACTTTTGTGGTTGAGCGCTGACCCAGTTGCATTGGATCGCTTGCTTGTCGAGCGGATCAATCGAGCGCGTCAACAGGAGGGGTTTCCCTTACTCAAGCCCATGCCGCTACAGATCCGCTATGCGGCTAGTCTGGGAGTCGGGCGGGATCTTGTGGATGAGATTACAGTCATCGATGTGGACAAGTGACTGTCTTTAGGTGTTTTAGCGATCGCGAATGAAGGCTTGCTGACCTAAGCTTTGTCGCATCAGGTCAGCAAAATTGATCAGATGATCAACCGGAGTACAGATCAACGCAGCTCAGAACCAAAAGTGATTCGGTTTGAAAGACTTGCCACTTGCTGTGCGCTGGCGGCGTTGCTCTCGCCTAGGCAGGGCTGGAAGCCCAACCGTTGGCGATAGAGCCTTGCCTGCATCGCAGCAAATCGGCAATCTCGGCACATGGGAGGTTTCCAGAGGTGCCCTAAATGTAAATTTATGGCTGACTTGTCGGTAAAAAGATGGAGATGCTTGCAATTTGCGCTGTCTATTTCTTGTGTGGGTAAATTACTAGGTCGGAGTGCCTGTAAGCGTATAGAGACAAAAAGATTTTATAAATATGGCTAAGGATTGGTTGGCAGGTGTAGATGATTCGTATGACGTTGTCGTGGTCGGCTCTGGTTTGGGCGGCTTAACGGGGGCTAATTATTTGGCTAAAAATGGCCACCGTGTGCTGCTGCTAGAGCATCATTATCAGTTTGGTGGTCTCGCTACTTGGTTTAAACGGCCGGGAGGGCATATTTTCGATATATCTTTGCATGGCTTTCCTTATGGCATGGTGAAATCCTGTCGCAAGTATTGGACGAAAGAGATTGCTGATTCGATCCATCAGCTCAAGGACGTGCGCTTTATCAATCCGCAAATGGATGTGTGGACGAGTTTTGATCGTGAAGACTTTACCAATATATTGGTGAAAGACTTTGGGGTCGAAAGGTCGCAGGTTGAAGCCTTTTACGACCACTTGCGCCAGATGAATTTTTATGACGATCATACCCAAACCACTGGCGAGATGTTTGAGGCCTTTTTTCCGGGCCGCAGTGATGTGCATCGCTTATTGATGGAGCCGATCTCCTACGCCAACGGCTCGCATATTAATGATCCTGCCATCACTTATGGGATCGTATTTTCTAATTTTATGAGCAAGGGCGTCTTCACTTTTCAGGGCGGTACAGATGTCTTGATCAAAAAGATGGTGGCGGAATTGCAAAAAAATGGATGTGTGGTGCGAAAATGCGCTTTGGTGGAACAGATTGAAGTGGCAGACGGCCAAGTAGTGGCGGTGCACGCTCGCAGTCAAAATACCGGAGGCGAGTCCTTCTCGACCCGACGCATACAGTGCAAGTCGGTGCTCTCTAATGCGAACGTGCGGAACACCATTCAGTCCTTGGTGGGAGAGGAGCAGTTTGCCTCAGCATTTGTCAATGAGGTTAAGTCGGTCCGTAATAACACCAGCTCCTGCCAAGTCTACATGGGGATTAAGAAAGGTGAGACAATTCCGAATATCGGTGATTTGGTTTTTACATCAGAAGCCCCTGAGTACTCGATTCAGGAGCTGACTTCGATCCAAACTAGCAGTCATACATTTTCAATCTATTATCCAGAAACACGGCCGCATTTAATGCAAGATCGCTACACGGTGGTGGCTTCGCTAAATGCTCGTTGGGATGAGTGGAATGATTTGTCCGAGGAAGCGTACGCCCAAGAAAAAGCGCGTATTTGCGAGACCTGTATTCAGAGTTTGGAGCGCTTCATTCCCGATGTTCGTGATAAGATTGACCATATCGAAGCTGCTACGCCACGTACCGTTAATTATTATACCAAATCAATGCAAGGCACCTCATTTGGCACGAAGTTTGAGGGGCTGAAAGTTTCGATGGACTTACCGAATCACATCAAAGGTCTGTATCATGCAGGTTCGGTCGGGATTATCATGTCTGGTTGGCTCGGGACGATGAACTATGGGGTTATTGTCGCCAACAAAATGGATAAGCAGCTCTACGAGTGGTCGAAGGTGCCTTCAACGGCTTAAGGGCACCTCTGGAAACCTCCCATGTGTCGAGATTACCGATTTGCTGTGATGCAGGCAAGGCTCTCTCGCCAACGGTTGGGCTTCCAGCCCTGCCTAGGCGAGAGCAACGTCGCCAGCGCACAGCAAGCGGCAAGTCTTTCAGACCGAAACA
>CAWVTP010000039.1:0-16961 GCA_963933035.1 uncultured Puniceicoccaceae bacterium
GCGAGAGAGCCTTGCCTGCATCACAGCAAATCGGTAATCTCGACACATGGGAGGTTTCCAAAAGTACCCTAAAGCGAAATCTACAATCTCCCACAAAGGAAATCGACCGATCGCAACGAAAAGCGTTCATCGCTCGATTAATAGCTTGTTTCCACAGAATGCGCAGTCTAATCATCCAATCCGTGGAAAAAATCACAGATATCAACATCACCAGCAAAACTCGGCTCCCGACGCCAGCGGATTTGTGCAGCGAGCTCAAGCGCTCAGCTAAGTCGGAAGCCTTCATTGCTGAAAGTCGTGCCGCCATCAACAAAATCCTATTTGGGGATGACAAGCGCCTGCTGGTCGTCATGGGCCCTTGCTCGATCCATGACCTCAAGGCTGGGCGCGCTTATGCTGAACGAATCGCTCAGTTAGCGCAAGAAGTCAAAGACCGCATGTTACTCGTCATGCGTGTATACTTTGAAAAGCCACGGACCACTGTCGGTTGGAAGGGACTCATCATGGATCCCAATTTAGATGGCACCAGTGATATCCCTAGCGGCCTGCGAATTGCCAGAAAATTTCTACGCGAGGTCATCGAGCTGGGTGTGCCGACGGCCACCGAACTACTCGACCCGATTACGCCCCAATACATTGCGGACCTTGTCAGCTGGTCCGCCATTGGAGCACGCACCACTGAAAGCCAGACCCACCGCCAAATGGCATCTGGGCTCTCGATGCCACTAGGCTTCAAAAATGGGACGGATGGCAACCTCACCGTCGCCATCAATGCGATTAAAGCTGCCAGTCAGGCTCAAACATTTTTAGGGATCGACAATCAAGGGCAAGCCAATGCACTGACCACAAATGGCAACCCGCACTGTCACATCGTGCTACGGGGTGGTTCCGATGGCCCCAACTACAGCGAAGCGCACGTAGCTCAAGCCAGCGAAAAGCTACTGAAAGCGGGCTTGAGCCCAGCGATCATGACGGATTGCAGTCATGCCAATAGCGCGAAGGATCCTAGCTTACAACCAGAAGTCTTTGCCGAAGTGGTGCAACAAAAGCTCAGCAATCCGCATATTATCGGGGCAATGGTGGAAAGTAATTTGCATTTTGGCAGCCAAAAATTCCCGCAAGCCATTGAAAATTTACAATATGGTGTTTCGATTACCGACGGTTGTATCGACTGGGATACCAGCGCCGCCATGATTCGTTCGGCCCATAAGCAATTAGCCGCCCTTTTTTAATTTCAATCAATAATCAAACAATCCTCTCATCATGTCTAAAGAACCTATACGCGTCGCGGTTACAGGAGCCGCTGGAAACATTGGCTATTCACTCTTATTTCGTATCGCATCGGGCGCTATGTTTGGCCCCGACCAGCCAGTTGCACTCAACTTGATCGAAATCCCACCAGCTTTAAACGCACTGCAAGGGGTTGTGATGGAATTGGATGACTGCGCTTTTCCGCTATTAACAGAGGTCGTCGCAACTACTGATTTAGACACAGGCTTCAAAGACGTCAACTGGGCCCTACTGGTGGGATCGGTGCCTCGCAAAGCAGGCATGGAGCGAGGTGACCTGCTATCGATCAACGGCAAAGTGTTCACCGCACAGGGCAAGGCGATCGCCGCTAATGCTGCGGATGACATTCGAGTGCTTGTCGTGGGGAACCCCTGCAATACCAACTGCTTGATCGCTATGAAAAATGCTCCTAGCATTCCACAAGACCGCTTCTATGCCATGACTATGTTGGATGAAAATCGGGCTAAAACACAGCTGGCCCAAAAGGCAGGTGTTCCCGTATCTGCGGTTAGCAACATGGTCATTTGGGGCAACCACTCGGCAACACAATATCCGGACGTCTACAATGCTAAAATCAATGGGCAGCCGGTCACGGAAGTCATCACAGACAGCGAATGGCTACAAACCACCTTCATTTCCAAAGTGCAAAAACGGGGTGCTGAAATCATTGCTGCTCGGGGCGCCTCTTCAGCGGCTTCCGCCGCCAATGGCATCGTTGACTCCGTGCGCAAACTAACAACAGACACAGCTGCAGGTGACTACTTTAGTATGTGTATCTGCTCTGAAGGACAATACGACACGGAGGCTGAGCTCATCACCTCACTCCCCTGCCGGGTAAGATCAGGTCAGTTGGAAGTCGTCGAAGGACTGGAACTCAATGCCTTTAGTCGCGAGAAACTGGATGCCACGATTGCCGAACTAAAAAGTGAGCGCGAGGCCGTCCAAGATCTGCTAGGATAAACCTGTTAGCGATAATGCGCGACAGCAGCGGCCAAACCTGTCCGCTGCTGTGGAGGCCTGGTCTTTTTCATATTGTAAGCCTACTGTTAGTCTCTAGTAAACAGGCACGCACGTAGGTCAGTATTTCCGTTACAGATGCTTGCACACATTGAATCGGCGCGTAGTGTATAGGTAGTGCAGATCCATTTATAGGCATTTGAAATATCATGAATTTAGAGGATAAACAGACCCAATTAGTGGAAGAGCTCGGGCTCATTCCGGACGCATACGAGCGCTTGGGCTACATTGTGGAGCTGGGCAAACGCGCTCAGGGCATTCCAGAAGCGCTGCGAATCGATCAGTTTAAAATCGAAGGCTGCCTGTCTCAATTGTGGGTCATCCCAGAATTTAAAGGGCAGAAATGCCACTACCAGTCCGAGTCGGACTCTGCCATTGTCAAAGGGATCGCCGAGCTGTTGTGCACATTTTACAGTGAACAAACTCCAAAAGAAATTTTGAGTAATCAGGCTTCCTTCCTGAGCGATGTCGGCATTACGCAACACTTATCCCCCAATCGGCGAAATGGATTGAGCCGTATTGTTGAGACGATTCACCGCTTCGCAGAGGCCTGTCAAACTGAATTACAGACAGCCGACGAAAGCAATGCCGAGTCTTCTTGATGCTCACTTCCACTTTGGTATCGAGCATCCAATATCGACGTTGGGTACGAGCTTTGATCCAAGCGATGCACTGCCCGCCGGTGGCATTGTGAATGGCACCCACCCGGAAGACTGGCCGAATGTTATTGAGCTAGCGAAAAGGCATCCGCAGTTCATTCCAGCCTTGGGGATTCACCCCAGAAAAGTGAACCAGTGCCCCCAAGACTGGCTGGAACACTTGCAGGCTATCCCGAAACCGGCGAACTATATGATCGGCGAGATCGGCCTCGATGCTTCTCCCGCGTTTCGCTCATCACTGCCCACCCAAATCGCGATATTTGCCGCTCAGTGGCAGCGAGCACAGAGTCAGCAGCGCATAGCCATCATTCACTGTGTACGTGCGCTGGGCCCGTTATTAAAAGAGATAACATCCACACCTGCTAGTCGCCCTTTTTTAATGCATGCTTACAGTGGTCCCGTAGACTTGATTGGGCAACTCATCGATTTAGGCGCCTATTTCTCCTTTAATCTACAACAATTTCACATGAGGGCAAAACGCATACACTCAGTCATTTCGGCAATCCCCAACAATCGCATCCTAATAGAAAGCGATCAGGATGCGATGGAATGTATTTTAGTGAGCCAGAACTCTGAGAATTCATATCAGACGAAGCTCCGGCGCAGTTATCAAGTCGTTGCAGAAATTCGTCAGCAAAAGATCGAATCCTTGATCGCTCAGGTCGAACGCAACTTTTTACAGTTCTTAGAATGCCCGTCTGGATCCTCACACAGCTAATTCAAGCTCTGTGTGCGTCTTTTGTAAAAATAACTTTGCTCAGCAGCCCTGTATGCATTTGCTCATAAGTAGCCATCATTAAAACACCATGCTCGAAAATTTAACTGATAAAATAGGCCATGCGCTGCGCAATTTACGTGGCGTCAGCAAACTCAGCGAAGACAACATGCAAGCAGCACTCAAGGAAGTGCGGCAGGCGCTGTTGTCAGCGGATGTCCACTTCAAGGTTGCTCGCAAATTTGTCGCGGAAGTCCAAGCAAAATGCGTCGGACAAGCCGTCCTCAAGTCGGTCACACCGGGGCAGCAAGTCATCAAGATTATCAATGATGAATTGATTGCGCTACTCGGTGCTGGCAGCACCGAATTGGCGTCGAAAAAACCGCTGCGCATTATGATGGTGGGCTTACATGGTGCCGGTAAAACCACCAGCAGTGCGAAACTCGCATTGCACCTAGCCAAAAAGGCTGCCTATAAACCCGCTTTGATTGCCTGTGATGTCTATCGACCCGCCGCGATCGACCAACTCGAAACCCTAGCCAAACAAGTTGATTGCCAGTTTTTTGCAGATCGCTCAGAAAAAGACGTCGTTAAAATTGGCCGCAATGGATTAAAGGCTGCCAAGGATGTAGAGGCCAATTTGATTATCTTCGATACCGCTGGTCGCCTGCAAATTGATGAGGATTTAATTGGGGAAATCCAACGACTGAAAAAGGCCATCCAACCCGACGAAATCCTACTGGTTGCCGATGCTGCTCTGGGACAAGAAGCAGTCAATGTCGCCCAAAAATTCCATGATGCTGTCCAATGCACCGGCATCATTTTGACCAAACTTGACGGTGATGCGCGCGGTGGCGCCGCGCTATCAATGAAGACCATCACCGATGTCCCCATCAAATTCATGGGAATTGGGGAGCAATTGGATGCCTTTGATACCTTCCACCCTGACCGAATGGCCTCCCGCATTCTGGGTATGGGCGATGTCGTCTCACTAGTCGAGAAGGCACAAGAGAATATTGACGAGCAAGAAGCCGCTCAAATGGCAGAGAAACTGCGTAAGGCAGACTTCAATTTGGAGGACTTTTTGAAACAAATGCAGCAAATGAAAAAAATGGGCTCGCTGGGCTCCATTGTTGGGATGTTACCAGGCATGAGTGGCATCGAAATCGGCGATGAAGAAGAGAAGAAAATGGCGCGCACTGAGGCCATCATTTTATCCATGACCCGGCAAGAACGTCGCATGCCGAGGTTGTTGCGCGGGAGTCGGCTCAGACGTATTGCCAACGGATCCGGCACCAGTATTCGCGATGTCAATGGCTTGCTGAAACAATTTACCCAAATGCAAAAGATGATGCGGATGATGCGGGGCGGCAAAGGCAAGAAAATGATGAAAGCCATGCAGTCAAAAATGGGCGATCAGGGCCAACTCCCCAACTTACCGAATTTCTAACGGCTCGCCCCCTATCAAAATGTCTCCAGCCAAAAATTCTAGCCTAGTCGCAGACCTTGAAAAAGTGCTGATTGATGCCACCGAAATTGATCAGCGACTGCAGGCACTCGGACAAGAAATTAGTGAGTGCTACCAAGATAAGGAGTTGACTGTCATTTCCGTTATTAATGGTGCCATCATTTTTACTGCTGATCTCATTCGGCAGATTAAAATCCCGCTAATGCTGGAGAGCCTGCGCGTCTCAAGCTACCAAAATAGCTGCGCCCCCCAGACAGCACCTGCGCTATTTGATGCCGTGACGCTTGAGCTAAAAGGCGCTCATGTCCTGATAATCGACGACATTTTAGATAGCGGTCGCACACTTTCCGCAGTCATGCAGCACCTGCAATCTAAGCAGCCCGCAAGTCTGAAAACCTGCGTTTTACTGGACAAAATGTGCCGAAGAGATTGTCCATTGACCGCTGATTTCGTAGGCTTTAAAATACCGGATGCCTTTGTCGTCGGTTATGGCCTGGACTATGCGCAGCGCTATCGACAACTTCCCTGCATTGGCATCCTGAAACCGGAGTGTTATCAAGCAGCATCAGCCAAGCAAGACAGCAACTAAAAATCCGCTATGAATTCTCCTCTTGATCGCTCGAAACTTTACCAATTATGCAGCATTCTAATGATAGCTGTCCTACTTGGTGCCTGTAGCCTGAAACAGCCGCAAGCATCCTTTAAAATTTCCGAAGTCAAATTACGCTCAATGTCCGAGGATGATTTTTCGCGTATCAGCGATTATTTACAGCCAGAGAAAACTGTCACAGATCGTTTAATCCTTCGCTCGCAGCCAGATGCCTTGGCAGGCAACTATTTCATCCTGATCTGCAAGCAAAAACTCAATCAACTGCCAGCGGGAACCAGCTTAAAGGCAAAATTTCGACTGGCGAATAGCCGTGAAATACTTGAATTTGAGCATGTCCTTGATCCTATCCCACGTCCCGGTAGCCGTGAAATTTATGTTGGCATCACAGGGCAAGATTTACAATTAAGCCCAAAAAAACCAACCGCATGGGAGTTTACGCTAAAAGCCCCTAACGGGTCCACGCTTTGCAGGCACCAAAGCTTTTTATGGTCGATAGATGCGACTCGCCACTAGCTGCCAGCCAGTAAATCTTTACGGAAATCCTGTAACAATTGCATTGCTGCTTGCGAATCCCCACATTGGAGAATTTGGTCAACTAATTTATGAGCTTCTCGGACTTGAAGTGCGCGCAAAACATATTTGACCTCTGGCATCAAACTGCCAGCTAGACTGATGCCATTGGCCCCCAAGCCAACCAACAGAGGGGTGAAGATTGATTCTCCCGCCATTTCACCACATACACTGACTGGTTTCCCGTGTTGAGTCGCCGCATCAATCACCGATTTCAAGGTGCGGATAACAGCTGGATGGGTGGGATCGTAGAGATGCGAAACTTGATCATTTAGACGATCGACTGCCATCAAGTACTGGATTAAATCGTTCGTTCCAATACTGAAGAAATCGACTTCATCTGCAATCAAATCCACAATCATCGCTGCGCTCGGCACCTCAATCATCACTCCAACCTTCATTTGGAGATCGAAAGCCTCGCCTCGTTCGGTCAATTCGGCTTTTGCATCAGCCAAGCAACGGTTGGCCGCTCGCAATTCATCAATTCCACTAATCAGCGGATACATTAATTTTACGGGCCCCAAAGCACTGGCTCGTAAGATAGCGCGCAACTGTATTTTAAAAAGCTCTGGCTGCTCTAAGCATAAGCGAATGGCCCGAAAACCCATAAACGAGCGATCAGCGGTCTCCGTATCCTTCGACAACAGCTTATCCCCTCCCATATCCAAACTGCGCATAGTTACCGGCTGTCCAGCTGCAGCTCGTACAACCGCCGCATACTCACTATATTGAGTCGCCTCATCGGGATAAGCATTTTTCTGTATAAACAAACTTTCGGTTCGGTATAAGCCCACGCCTCCAGCACCGCTTTCGCTAAAGTTTTCGAGATCGTGGCTTCCCTCAATATTTAGCATCGTATCAACTTCCCAACCGTCTCGAGTCTGACTGGCCTTACTTAGGGACGTACGAAAACGAGCATCTAGACGCAGCCGATCTTCTGCGACTTGACCATAATTCGCTAGGCTCTCCGGATTAGGATGTACCAGCACTCGACCTTCACTGCCATCTACCAATAATGGGTCCCCAGTGCGAATTTGCGTTGTCGCATCGTGCAAACCGACTATAGCCGGCAGCCCCAATGAGCGTGCCATGATCACAGCGTGACTGGTTTTCCCTCCACTATCCGTGAGAAAACCCAACAGTGCTCCACGATTTAATCCGACCGTATCCGATGGGCTTAAATCCTCTGCCACCAAAATCCAATCATCCCCCTCATGCGGTGTCAGTAAATGCTGCTGAGAGCCCATCAAATTATGCAATAAACGGCGCGAAACATCACGAATATCTGTCACACGTTCACGAAGGTACTCATCTTCCATCGACTGAAAGAAAGCGATGTAGCGCTGCGCAACAGAGTGATAACAATACTCAATATTTTTTAACTGCTGCCGCACCGCATCCGTAACCTCTTCAATCAAAGCACAATCTTCCAAAACCATTAAGTGTGCATCAAAAATGGCGGCCTCAGCTTCACTCAAACTCTCTGCGACCCGATCACGAATCCGCATAATCTCTTCACGAGTGGACACAATCGCCTGCTCAAAGCGCTCGATCTCATGTGCCACTTCAAAGGCATCTAGGCTGCGCTCAGGAATTTCCAGCTGATTATGCTTGTGCACCCACGCACGCCCATGAATGACTCCTGAGGATGCTGCAATACCATGCAATTGAAATTCCTTATATGTATTTGCCTGACTCATCGCATTATTAACCGTTACTTAAATTTGGTTTACATACACAAAGTCAATCATAAAGTAATGTTTACTGGAGGTATAAAGCAAGGGGGTCCATAAATCAAATCACTTCTGTCGTTAAAAACAAGGATAATATACCCCACTGCCGCTCACAATACTCGCGAAAGGATGCCAGCGAAAAATCGGCTCTGGGCAAGATGGCCCAACAACAGCTACCACTACCGCTTAATAAGCAGGAAATTCCACGTTGCCGTAAATATTGCAATACCGCATCAATTTCTGGATAGGTATCAGCCAAAACGCGTTCAAAGCTATTATAAAAGCTTTCCTGACTAAAATGCTCGGGTCTTGAATGGATTAAGCGATCTAAAGCAACTTCTGCCACTGACTGTGCCTGATAAGCATGCGGGGCGGCGGCGACCAGAGCTCGAAAAGCCTCGGCGGTACTAATGGAAAAATTCGGACGAAATAACAGTACCTTCATTCCGCTAATTGTTTGGCTGAAACCAGACTCTATTGACGCAATCCGTTCACCGCGTCCGCTCACAAGCGAAGGCTTCGTCTGAAGAAAAAAACTGCAATCCGAGCCTAATTCAGCAGCTAACTGCATCAGTTGTGAATGCTTTAAAGGTGCCTGCATTAATTGATTCATAGCCCGTAAAGCCGTTGCCGCATTACTGCTTCCTCCACCCAAACCAGCGCCAACGGGGATTCGTTTGAGTAAATCAAATCGAAAATAGCTGCTACAGCCACTTCGCTGACGAAACAATTTCGCGGCCAGCAAAATCAAGTTATCCGGACCGCTACTGAGTTCGAGTCCCTCAATCTGCAATTGATCACATTCGCCCGCTATGCGCTGAACCTTTAAACGATCCCCAAAATCCAAAGCCACCATGCACGAACTTAGCTCATGAAAGCCATCTGCACGCTGACCGTGCACAGAAAGTGTCAGATTGATTTTTGCAGGAGAATGCAAGTCAAGTGCTGGCAATGATAGAGACATAGCAGCCTGTACCGAATCACAGCAGCGCCTTGGGTCAAGCCATGAAAGCATGCCCATCTTTCCTTACGTAGACTACGCAAGCCTACGAAAAGTGATTGGGCACAGCTTACACGCTACGCTTGCGCTTCTTTTTCTTCGTGAAAGTGGAATTTGGATGTTCTACGACCGGCGTGGCATCTGCCTCTTTATCCATCTGGCGATTCGTAATCTTTTGCTGCACAATGGTCAAGATATTCTGCACCGTCCAATACAGCACTAAGCCAGCTGAAAAAGTATAAAGGAAAATGAGAAAAACAAAGGGTAGAAATTTAAATATTTTCTGCTGCATGGGATCTGCAGTCGGTGAAACCGGCATCATACTCATCTGAAAATACATGGTGACCCCCATGATCAGGGGCAGTAAATTGATTGGAAAACCAGCAATCTCAAAAAGCGTATCTGGTTGCGACAAATCTGCCACCCAAAGAAAAGGTTCATGCCGCAATTCCGCAGCCGAGCGTAGCATGTAGAACAGCCCCAGAAAGATCGGCATTTGAATCAAAATAGGCAGGCATCCAGCGACGGGATTGACCTGATGCTCTCGGAATAGCTTTAAGGTTTCTTCCTGCATCTTGCGGGGATTGTCTGAATACTTTTCCTTCAAGGCCGCCATGGGAGCCTGAATTTTAGACATCCGCTTTTGGGAACGACTGGCCTTGGCCGTAAGCGGCCAAAAAATCAGCTTGATACAAATCGTCATGATCACAATCGACCAGCCCCAACTGGGCACGACCCAGTGAATCGCATACATAAAGGACAATAGCAATTTACTGATAAAGGACAAGAAGCCGAATTCCATGACCAAATCCTGCTGATTGCCCAGCGCTTGTAGTCGCTTAAATTCCTTGGGGCCGACATAATAGCTACCTTTAAATTCGCTCTGCCCTCCGGGAGCAATCGATCCCAAGGCGAAGCCGATGCTGGCTTGAATTCCCGTACTGGGCAAATTAGCTCCCATGGACACCTCCACTGGAAGAATTTTCAGTTGCTTGCCTGGAGTCTCTGCCGTCAGAATAGCGCTAAAGAACTGATTTTTCACAGAGGCCCACTCCATGCGATGACTTAAATTAATCATCGATTGTGGCTGCTTAGCCCCAAATCCGAGCATCCCTGAACTGCCAGTCAAATCGTCGATTGCCGTAAACTCAACCGCATCACCATCGAAATACCCAACGTTGAGATAAGAAGGCAAAGCATTCGACGCAATACTTGTCACCGTCCCTAAATTAAAGTATAGATCGGACAACTGGACACTCTGGGCACCCGTATTGAGCACTTGCGTGCTGTGTTGGATGACATAGGCTTGCTCACTATCGTCAGCGTTCAGTTCATAGAAGCGACGAATCTGTAAACCCTCATCCGTATGGAGCACATAAACAGCGCGTGTGGCTGTAGCGCTTTCCAATTCAAAGTTTTGTGCAATCCGACTCAGATCCCCGGCTTGGTTTAGGACCGACAGCTCTAATGCTGCGCGCTGACTCAGTTGATTGAAGACAAAATCATCACGCTCACCGCGCTTAGTTTGCAAAAATTCTACCTGCTGAATCGCCCCACCGCGACTGGTCATCTGTACAGCAAGATACTCATTCTGCAGGGTGATCAATGCTGCGGGCTGAGCAAGTGAATCCTCTGTGACGATTAAAGAATCCGCTTCTCGGGTTGCTTCAGCAATAGACGAGGGAACAACTGGATTTTGCTCAACAATAAATGAAGGATTGCCGGCATCTGCTATATTCTGGGGAGCCTCAGAGGCTTCCGCTTGTGGCTGCTGGACACTCTCCTGCACGGCTTGCTCAGACAACTGCTGAGTTTGCCAAAACATGAAAGCAATGCCAGCAACAATAAACGCCAGCCCCATAAATGTGTTTTTCTTATCCATCAGAATACATTGATTGCTTGCTGCGCGATGAATGACAGCAACATTTTTTTTGTTCGGGCACCAAATCAACGCCCCCCGGATGCCACGGATGGCAACGTAAAATTCGTTTGGTCGCTAAGTAACTGCCCCGAAAGAATCCAAAACGACGGTAGGCTTCAATTGCGTATTGAGAACATGTCGGATGAAAGCGACAGGAATGGGTCGTCCCAAAAAGAAAATACTTCATGGGAGACAGCACCAACTGATAAAAGCGCACTAGAAGAATCGCGAGCTGAGTCATGCCGTCAACAAAGTTAGTCCGAGCTTCGCACAGAAGCTCCCAATTTTTTAGAACTCGTCAATCGACTAAGCGCACTTAAAAATTGCTGTTCTAATTCCACAAAACTATACTGCGAATAATTAGCGCGAAGAATGACAACACAGTCAGACGTGGACGGCAGCTGCGCTTGACACTGCATAAATAAGGCACGCATCCGTCGCTTGCCTAAATTTCTCTTGACCGCATTCCCAACTCGCCGGCTAGCGATAACGCCAAAACGGGCAGTGGTTTGGGAACTCGAACTGAGGCGCAGCTGAAAAATGAACGCTTTACAGTGAACGACCTGCCCTTGGGTACGCGCGACCTGAAAATCCTGTGCCTTGCGAATACGTTGTGGCTTGGGAACACTCATCGACGCCCCACCCGTCTATACAATTAAACAGATGCAGAGAGCTTATGACGGCCCTTTGCCCGTCTGGCAGCTAAAACCTTACGGCCGGAGTGAGTTGCATTGCGAGCACGAAAGCCGAACTTTCTAGCACGACGAAGTTTGGAAGGTTTGTAGGTTGGTCCCATGATAAAATAAAATGTTTAGATGAAAAGTGTGCGAAAAAACAGATCCTCTGTTCGCCTGTCAAGACGAGAAAACACATTTGATTGCTGAAGTTTCCGCTCGTGCGGTCAGATTTTACGGCCGATGACCTGCAACGACGTTCAATTTAAGGAGCAAATGTATGCGCCACCCGACAAAACCGCTCCGCAGCCTCACTCAAAGCCTCGATTGACAAGGCCCCAAATGCCAGCCGAGCACAATTCCGAGGAGTCGAATGCGCAAAACACAAATCTCCGGGGACGTAAAGAACTCCCTCTTCGATGCAACGCGCACAAAATAGGCTTTGCATTCGTAAATCCATGTCCGCAGGCGCACGTAGCCATAGAATCAGCCCCCCTTCCGGTGCTTGCCAATCCCATCCTAGCTCCTTCAATCCGCCCGCTTCTAGCGCATCACTGAGTCGGGCGGCTTTGGCCGCATACTGTTGGCGGGCAGTTTGTAAATGCGACGCATAAGCGCCTGCAAGCAACATGGACTCCACCAAGGCCTGATTAAAATGTGCCGAACCAAAGTCGTGATGCCCCTTGGTGATCAACATTTTTTGCAACCATTCGGGTGAACTGCAATGCGCAAACCCGACCTTGAGACCCGTGGCAAAGGGCTTGGTGTAGGTGCCCAAATACAATTTGGGAAATGCTGCCCACTCCGACAAACTGAAAATGGAAGGCGCCGCATGCGCTTGCTCAAAATAGAGGTCACGATAAGCCGCATCTTCAATAATTGGCACCTGAATGCCCGCAGCTTGCAGCGTTCGCGCCAGCTGTTTTTTTTCCGCCAGATCCATTGAATGGCTACTGGGATTGGCATAATAACTCACCAAATAAACCGCTCGTATGCAGGCTAGCTGCCCTCTCTCCGCCATTGCCTGTAAGCGCAGTGTCAAAGCCTCAAAGTCAATCTGCCCGCAGACATCGCAGGGCATCGCCTCCGCGTGAATGCCTAAACCCTGCAACAACTCTAAAAACACAAAATACGTCGGATCTTGCACCAGAACTATTGAACCGGGATCGCACAGCGTTTGCATGGCCAAATAAAGAGCTTGCTGGGAACCATTACTCAAAAAAAGCTGCTCCGCAATAAATGCCTGCGGGGATTCGTTCGGGAATTGCTGCAACTGCCGACAGCTCAACTCACGCAAGCCAAGACGTCCTTGATTTTGCCCATATTGTAAGGGCTCATTTGGCAAGCCTACCTGGGTTAATGCTGTGGACATTTGGCGCACTAATGAGCGCGGCAGGATGGTATTATCGGTAAAACCAGCCGCCAGGGAGAGGACATCTGGCTGCGCCAAGGCTTGATTCATCAAATCGACGATCACGGAGGTCTGCAGCGATTGCGCAGGCTTTGAGAATTGGATGGACGCCATAAAAAATTAGGTGTTACTTAGCTTTCTGAGACATCCTTCAGCTGCAAACCAATTCTTTTGAAGATCGCCTCATTCCTTGCTATGTTTTCTCTCATTGACTGGATACTACTCGGCTGCCTACTCCCATTACTCGCTTATGGACTGTTGCTGCTATTTGCACGTTTTTTTGCAGAAAGCCAAGTCTTCCCTTACGTTAAAAAGATGCGTTTTGAGCTAGCTGGTAGCTTTAAGTTGCGCATGCCCAACGGGCGTCAACTATCACTCCTGCATCTGGAAAGTGCCGTACCGCAGCCAAAGATCCTCCTCTACAATCATGGCAACAACCAAGATTTAGAGGACCTACTGCCCACACTTGCTGAGATGCAAGCGAATGGCTACAGCGTACTGGCCTACGATTACCCAGGCTACGGAACCAGCACGGGGGCACCCAGCGAACAGAGTGTTTTGGCAGCTGCCGAGACGGTATACAAGTATCTGGTGGAGCAATTAGAGTATCGCCCCGAACAGATCATCCTCTACGGATTTTCACTTGGCAGCGGACCTGCCTGCTATTTGGCGCAACGCTACCCCGTTGCGGCTTTGATCATTGAGGGCGGCTTCACCTCCACCTTCCGTGTCGTCACACGTTTTAAAATCGTACCGTGGGATGTGTTTGATAATCGTTCGATCTTACCGCAAGTGAACTGCCCCTGCCTCCTCATTCACGGCGAAAAAGACGAAATTGTGCCTTTCTGGCATGCCAAAAACAATTACCAGAAAATTAGAGCACCAAAACAAAAGTTGTGGGTCGCCAATGCGCGCCACAACGACTTAGTCGAAATCGCCGGCCCCCAATACTGGGAAAGCCTCCAAACCTTTCTTACATCCCTCCCGAAACACTCACATACCTAGCTTTCTCCCATAAAATTATAAAAAATCGTCGACCACTTCTTCTTGAAAGCCGGCAGTAAAAACAGATCGTAAAACAGCAAACTAAAAATGAAAACAGATAGCACTCATTTTGATGGCATCGTAATCGGTGGCGGTAGTGGCGGCTACGCAGCTGCCCGCACCCTGCGCGAGCAAAAGTCGCGTGTCGCGATTATTGATAGCGCTAAAGAATTAGGCGGCCTCTGTATATTGCACGGCTGTATGCCCTCCAAAACGCTGCTCTATGCGGGGGAGATTCTACATCTGGCACAAAAAGGAGCCGACTTTGGCTTAGACATTTCACCGCCTCGCGCCGATATGCCAGCATTGAACAAGCGGAAGCGGCACATCATTCAAGAATTTGCTGACTATCGGCAGGGACAACTGCAAGACCAGCGCTTCACGCTCTATCGTCAACAGGCGCATTTTGTCGGCCCCCATACCCTTGCCCTTGATGACGGAACATTGTTGACGGCCGACCATTTCTTTATCGCAACCGGCTCACAGGTGGCTTGGCCTGATATATCTGGGCTAAAAAACCCAAATGTATGGACCAGTCAGGATGTGCTAGACTTAGATTTCGTCCCCGAACAGGTCACCATTCTGGGCGGCGGAATCGTCGCCTGCGAGCTGGCCCAATTTTTAAATCGAATCGGCTCGCAAGTTACGCTCATTCAACGCAGCTCGCAACTGCTCAAAGAATTCTCGCCTGCGGCGTCAACATGCGTCAAAAAGGCTTTTTTAGATGAAGGCATCCGGGTCTACACCGATACGCAACTGCAAGCAGTTCAAGCCCTGCCTGATGGATTCCAAGTCGAATTTATGCAACAGGGGCACCGCCATCAAATCGAGAGCGAATATGTACTCAATGCCTTGGGCCGGATCCCCAATACTGCCGCCCTCAACTTAGCCGCGGCCGGGATTGAATGCCACCCCAACGGTCACGTCCGCTGTACGGAAACGCAGCAAACCACCAACCCCCAGGTCTATGCCTGTGGCGATGTTTGCGGACCACACGCCATTGTCCACACCGCCATCATGCAGGGGGAAACCGCGGCTAATCACGCTTTACAGCGAAACCCGCGACCAGTTGATTACAGCGGTCTGGTCACTGTAGCCTTTACCGATCCGCAAGTCGCCACAGCAGGCCACACCGAAGCTAACTTGATCGCCCAAAACATTGAGTATCTGGCAGCGGACTACCCCTTCGACGATCATGGTAAGTCGATCCTGATGGAGGCCCTCTATGGCTACGTCAAAGTTTTTTGCGATCGCCAAGGGCAAGTGCTGGGCGCAGAATGCGTCGGCAAGGATGCGGGTGAGCTGATTCACGCCATGGCAGTCGCCATTCAGCTGAAAGCGCGGGTACAGGATCTTATCAAAGTACATTGGTACCACCCCACATTGTCGGAAATTTGGGCCTACCCACTGGAAGAAATTGCTGAGACCCTCCTCGAGGCCGCAGCTCCAACTACTTAAAATCCATGCTCTCAAACTTTCAAAAACGCATCATCGCTGCTGGAGGCACTGCACTGGCACTGGTCATCTTACTGAGTACCGCCTACCTGCTCTTTTCACTCTTAAAAGACTTTGTAGCCGCCTTTGAAAGCGTCTTACTACCGCTCGCGATTGCCAGCATCCTAGCCACATTACTCAGCCCACTGATACAATCCCTCGAAGTGCATACGCCACTCAAGCGGTTGGGTGCGATCTTAACGCTCTATCTCTTAACCCTTTTGAGCATCGCGGTACTGGCCTACTTTCTACTACCCAATCTATTGGAGCAGATCGGCGATTTTTTGCACAGCTTACCGGATTTGCTGAGCCAAGTACTGACAGCCTTCCAAAATAATGCACCTAAACTTTGGGATTGGCTCAGCTTACAACTGGACGATTCGCCACTCAACTATGTGCGTGAAAAATTATTTCAAGACTCCGCCTTCATCAAGGAAGGCCTGCTAAAAATCCGCAACTCCTCGCAAGGCTTGTTGGCCATAATCGCACAATTAAGTGCCAGCCTGGCAGCCTACTCCATCATTCCGGTTTATGTTTTCTTCTTACTCAATGGAAAAAGAGATCTCTGGAAAGATCTACAAGGCCAACTCGGTTTTTTGCCCGATGAACGTCGGGACGACTTACTCTTTTTGGTCCGTCAATTTAACGATGTTTTGGTGGCATTCTTTAGGGGACAAATCATCATCGGCTTTTTATTGGGGGCCTTCCTCGCAATTGGGTTTTCTATTGCGGGCTTACAGTTTGGATTTTTACTGGGACTCCTGCTGGGGCTGCTCAATATAATCCCCTATTTAGGCACCATGTTGGGCATCGTGACCGTCTTGCCGATCGCATACTTGCAAAGTGAATCCAGCCTCACGCTCATGATAACGTGTAGTGGCATCTTCATTGTCGGACAGCTCTTGGTCGATTATGTTCTAACCCCCAAAATTATGGGAAGGACGACCGGGATGGGTCCCATGTTGATCATCTTTGCAATTTTCTTCTGGGGGACGGCCCTAAATGGATTGATGGGGATGATTCTGGCTATCCCGCTGACGGCCTTCTTTTTAGTATTCTGGCGCCTAGCGCGCGACAAATACCTCCCCCGTATCACCAAAAATTGAAACCACGGTAGCTATATGAAACTAGACTCCAGTGCAGCTGCGCCTGCTCACAAAAGTTTGAGTGGCTCGCTTGCGCGACTACAGGCATTGTTCCATAAGGATATTTGGGAGCTCAAAGAACGCGATCATTGCCAATCACTGGCGCGACTCCATCAACTCCTGCGCGTATTGACATTGACCTGGCAAGGCCTCCGCCGCAATCAAATTCCCGTACAGGCGGCAGCACTTACCTTCTATTCTTTAATTGGG
>CAWVTP010000040.1:0-16265 GCA_963933035.1 uncultured Puniceicoccaceae bacterium
ATCGTGTTGATAACGCGGGGGTCGGTGGTTCGAGTCCACTAGGGCCCACCATTTTAGTAACGGAGAGGATTATTGAGGATTGTAAGCTAATGAATAGTTTTATTTAGGGCTTCGATGTGCAATATCAACCTATTGTTCTGTTTACGGCGCTTCCAACCGCTGCAATAGACTTGCTTCATCAAGAAGCGGAATCCCTAAGGCTTGTGCCTTTTTGAGTTTGGAGCCGGCAGCGTCCCCGCACAGCACAAAATCGACTTTTTTGCTGACGTTACTAGTGATACGTCCGCCAGCGGCTTCAATTTTTTGGCTGGCTTGTTCACGTGTCAGCGTGGGTAGACTGCCAGTCAAGACCATTATTTTTCCAGCAAAAGCTTGAGGCGTCTTCTCGGTGCTTTCATTTGGGCTCCATTTCATGTTCAGCTGTTGTTTTCGCAGGCGTTCAAGCAAGCTTTGATTTTTGGCTTGCCCAAACCAATCATGAATACTGTGCGCGACGATGGCGCCGACGCCATCGATGGCTTCCAGCTCGCTCATCGTCGCCTCCGCAAGGGCGTCGACGGAGCGAAAGTGTTGCGCCAGCTCTTTGGCGGATTGTTTGCCAATTTGGGGAATCCCCAAACCGTGCAGCAGCTGCCACAGTTCGCGATTGCGGCTGTCCTGAATGGAGGCGATTAAATTTTGGGCCGACTTCTCAGCAAATTTATCTAACTGCAATAGTTGGTCGGCTTTCAGCTCGTAGAGGTCGGCGATTGAGTGAATCAAGCCTTTTTGAATTAGCTGCTCAATCACAGCGGTGCCGAGGTGCTGAATGTCCATGCAGACACGACTGGCAAAGTGTTGCACGCCGCGATGTAGCAGCGCTGGGCTGTGGGTATCCAGCACGCGCCAGGCCGCACCTCCGGCTTCCGTGCGTTCTGCAAGGATACCCGCAGCGTGGAGTTGGCTGGCAAAATCAAAGGCAATGCTAGTGGGTGGACGTTTGGATGGGTTTACTGCGACGACTTGTGGGATGATTTCGCCAGCTTTCTGGACGATCACGGTATCGCCGACCCGGATATCTTTGCGCCGAATTTCATCTTCATTGTGCAAGCTCGCCCGAGCGACTATTGTGCCAGCCAGCAAGACAGGTTCAAGGTGGGCGACCGGTGTCACCACGCCGGTACGGCCGATTTGAAATTGAATCGATAGTAAGCGTGTTTCCGCTTGTTCGGCTTCAAATTTGTAGGCGATCGCCCAACGAGGTGCTTTGGCTGTACTGCCTGCTTGGTCTTGTAAGCTGCGTTGGTTGATTTTGATGACGGCGCCATCGGTGGGATAGGGCAGCGCATGGCGTAGCGCATCCAGTTCTTGAATGCTGTGCCAAATGGCGTCGAAGCCACTGACGGCCCATTGATGTTTTAAGACCGAAAATCCCCAAGCTTTGAGCTTATTTTGGATGGCGCTCTGTTCTGTAAAAAAATCACTGGGCTGACAGTATCCAATACCATAGAGGGCGATTTCGAGTGGGCGGGATTGCGCTTCCTGGGGGTTCAGCAGTTTAACGGTGCCAGCGGCTAAGTTGCGTGGGTTGGCGAATAAGGATAAGCCCTCACGCGCACGGGCTTGGTTGATGCGTTCAAATTCGGTATGCAACATATAAATTTCACCCCGAATTTCCAACTGGTCGGGCGCCCCCGCGATTGTTTGCGGAATGCCTTTAAGATGGCGGATATTCTGGGTGATGGCATCGCCTTGTACCCCATTGCCGCGGGTCACTGCCCGTACAAAGCGCCCGGATTGGTAGAGTAAGCTGACTGCCACGCCGTCTAATTTAGGCTCCACCAGAAAATCGAGCTCCTCTGTCGGAAAGCGTTTGTGCAGGCGGCTGACAAAGGCTTCCAGTTCCGCCTGGTTGTAGGTGTTGTCTAAGCTTAGCATGGCCTCTAGGTGGGCAAAGCTCTCGAAGCCGGCGACGCGGTCATCCCCAACTTGTTGGTTCGGTGAGCTGTGATCAAATAGATCGGGTAGTTCCGCTTCTAGCTCAGTCAGTTCCGCTTTTAAGCGATCGTATGCTTGATCGCTGATAATGGGCGCAGCTGCTTGGTAATAGCGTTGATCGTGTTGCTGGATCTCGGCACGCAGTTCTTGGAGGCGTTCTTCTCGATGGAGCATGGTCAGGAATCTGAACCGAAAGCGGGCATTGCTTCAATCTAAATCATGCCGATGTGTAGAGTCTTCCCTTGGTCCGATTTCGCGACTGTGGACAAAGATATTTTATTAAGAGGGGAGGGTTGCTATACTCGCTGAACTTCGTTTACTGGGCGCTCACCATGCAGAATCGTCTCGCTCAAGAAAACAGTTTATACCTACAACAACACGCCGAAAATCCTGTCGATTGGTACCCGTGGGGCGAAGCGGCATTGGCGGCCGCTCGAGCCAGTCAGAAGCCCATCTTGGTGTCGATTGGCTATTCCGCTTGTCATTGGTGTCATGTGATGGCTCATGAGTGTTTTGAGGATGCCTACATTGCTAAATTGATGAACCAACACTTCATCTGTGTGAAGGTCGATCGTGAGGAACGACCGGATGTGGATCAGGTCTACATGGAAGCAGTTCAAATGATTCAGCAGCGTGGTGGCTGGCCCTTAAATGTATTTTGCCTGCCGGATGGACGTCCATTTTTTGGCGGCACGTATTTTCCGCCTAAAGATTTGGGTAACGGCTTGATCCCCTGGCCGCAAGTCTTGATGCGCATCGCAGAACATTATCGCCGCTCAAAGTCTGAACTGGTGGAGAATGCGGAGGCGATCCAAAAGAATATTTTGGCTACCAACCAGGCAAATGCGACCGGAGGCGCGGAGTCGACTTGGGAGCCGAGCCAATTACTCGTCGCAGCTCAGGGGATTTGTGGCAATCATGACGATCAATACGGAGGCTTTGGTGACGCTCCCAAATTTCCACCGTCAATGAGCCTAAATTTTTTGAATGCGCTGCGTACGACTTCGGGCATTGAATTAGAGCAGGCGAGCTTGAGCGAGAAAATAGATCAATGTGCGTTGACCACAATGAAGGCGATGGCTCATGGCGGCCTTTTTGATCAGTTTGGGGGCGGGTTTACTCGCTACAGTGTGGATGCACATTGGTTGATCCCCCATTTTGAAAAAATGCTCTACGACAATGCTCTGCTGATCGATGCCTATACGCGTGCGCACTTGGCAGCGCCGCAGCCCATCTATGCCGCCGTGGTGGCGGAGACGATTGAGTGGTTGCAGCGCGAGATGCGTTCCGAAACTGGTGGTTTTTACTCCGCTTTGGATGCAGACAGTGATGGGGAAGAGGGCGCCTATTATGTGTGGACCCCAGAGGAAGTGGATTCGGTATTGGGTTTTGAAGACTCCAAAGCCGTATGCGCAGCCTATAACATTAGCTTTGAGGGTAATTTTGAACAGGGGCGAAGCAATCCCGCGCTAGTGGAAGCGGATTTTGCCGTACGGACGCAGTTGGCGTCGGCGCGCGCTCAGCTCCGGCTGCATCGTGAGCAGACACGGACGCCTCCCGGAAAAGATCAGAAGATTTCCGCCTTTTGGAATGGTTTACTCATTCGAGCACTCGCCGATGCTGGCTTTTATTTTAATCGACCTGAATGGCTGCAACTTGCGCGCGAGGCGGCCGACTTTATTTGGGATGCAATGGTTTCGCAGACCCCTTCCGGGATTCGCATAAAGGCTGTTTACTACGAAAATGTCGGTGCCAGTGTCGACGGTTTTTTGCACGATTACGCCGTGCTCGCCGACGCATTTTTGGCGCTATCCGCCAAAGTCGATTGGCTAGACGCGGGGGCTGCTGTAAGTTATCAGCAGCGAGCACAGGCCTGCCTAGATGCGGCCTTAAACTTGTTTGAGGATCCGCACAGCGTCGGCTACTTCTTCACTGCTCAGGATGCAGAAACACCGATTGCGCGTAGAAAGGAGTGGTTCGATAGTGCGACACCTGCGGGCAATTCCATTTTACTGCATGCGCTCAGTGCGATGGATGCGGTTTGTCCCGCTGGTGATTATCGAAAACGCTTTAGCGAGCTTTTGCCGGTTTATTCTAGTTATGCAAAAGGCTTTGCTAGTGGGGTGGCGCATGCACTTGAAGCCATTGTGAGTGATGCCAACGGGATTGTCCGCATTCAAGTGGCCACTCAAGAGGATGTGGAACTATTGCGAGCGGGTTTGGCCAAACTGCCGTGGCAGCGCTGTTTTGTGCACTTGACCCCAGCGGGTCAACAAGCAGAACGTTTTCACTTGTGCCGTGGACAACAATGCCATGCACCCACCAATGAGCTAAGTGAGGTGCTCGCCATGTTGGATACTCACGAGAGGGCTAAATGAGCAGCGCTTTTCACAAGGTGTGATGGTTGATTAGACTCTACAGTGCGCATGAATAAAACTAAAAAAAGTATGCCTTTGAATCAAGTCCAGCGTGGTGGACGTTTTCGGGTGTTGCAGGTGAATGCCGAGAGTGCAAGCTTGACCCAGTTGATGGCCTTGGGGCTTGTGCCCGGGGTGGAAGTCCGCTTGACGCACCGAGCCCCTCTTTTGGATCCATTGGCAATTGAGTTTGGTGGCTGTCATGTATCGCTGCGCCAGGAAGACGCCGCTCAGGTCACGGTGGGAGTCTGCTAGAAGACTGATGGCAATGACACAAAACATCGTACTCATCGGAAACCCCAATACCGGTAAAAGTTCATTGTTCAATGCCTTGACCGGGGCGAAGCAGCGCGTTGGTAATTATCCCGGCGTGACCGTTGAGAAAAAGTCGGGCATTTGGAACTTAGATTCGAAGCATTCGGTGCAGTTGTTTGATGTGCCCGGTACTTACAGTTTGAGTGCTCAATCGCCAGACGAGCGTATTGCAGTGGATGTGTTGACGGGGAAGGTGGAGGGGCTTTCGGTGCCCGACCTGATCATCGCGGTGGTCGACGTGCAAAATTTACAGCGCAATCTATTTCTTGTGTCTCAAGCGGCTGATTTGGAGATTCCGATGGTGATTGCGCTCAACTGCTGGGATCAAGCTGAGAAAAAGGGCTTGCAGATTGATTGCGCGCTTTTGGCATCGCGCTTGGGTGTGCCGGTCATTCCGACGGTGGCCCATCGCCATCAGGGGATGGAAAAGCTGGCCTCAGCCGCTCAGCAAGCCTTGCTGGATCAGCCGATGATGGCGCGACCGCAGTGGCCGACTGCGGTACAAGCGGCACTCGATCGCTTGGATCGGGAGCTCAACCAACAGCGGGCGGAAGGTCTGCGGCCAGGAGAGTTGCAGCGCTTACTGTTTGATCGTTCGAGCTCGGTGCAGAACCGCTTAAAGACAGCGAGTTGCGAATCCCAGCCATTGCTCAAGGAAGTTCGCCGTGAACTGTATCGTGCGGGTTATCATCCCGATGCCGCGGAGTCGCTCTTACGCTTTCGTTTTCTCAACCCACTGTTAGGCGATATTGCGGCCCGTCAATCTGCCATCATGCAGCGCAGTCGCTCAGAAAGTATTGATCAGTTGCTGCTACATCGTTTTTGGGGCTTGGTGGTCTTTGTCGGGATGATGTATCTTGTCTTTCAGTCCGTGTACAGCTGGGCCAGTCCTTTTATGGACCTCATTGAAGGGCTCACCGGGGGGCTGCAATCACGGATTGCGCCCCTTTTGGATGGCATGCCCATGCTACAAAGTCTGGTGGTGGATGGTATGATTGGGGGGGTGGGTTCCTTTTTAATTTTCCTACCGCAAATTTTAGTTTTATTTTTGTTTATTGCGCTGCTCGAGGAGTCGGGCTATATGGCCCGGGCCGCTTTTTTAATGGACAAATTATTTCGCTGGTGTGGCCTAAATGGCAAAAGCTTTGTGCCTTTACTGTCTAGTTATGCTTGCGCCATACCGGGGATTCTCTCCGCGCGTACGATTGCCGATCCTAATGCGCGCTTGATCACAGTTTTGTTGACGCCTCTGATGAGCTGTTCGGCGCGTTTGCCCGTTTACATTTTATTGATTGGTGCCTTTGTCGAGCCGCTGTACGGCCCAGGTATTGCGGGGCTGACTTTATTTGCGATGCATGTGATTGGGCTTTGTGTGGCGGCTCCCTGCGCTTGGTTACTACATCGATTCTGTCTGCGCGGGCAGCCTGCAGCGCCATATTTTATGGAGTTGCCAGCTTATAAGCCGCCTAATCTGCGTCATATCGTTGGCCGTGTGTACGCGAGTGGTCGTGATTTCATTGTGCGAGCAGGCACCGTGATTTTTGCCATGACGATTCTTATTTGGGCGCTGCTATATTTCCCCCGGTCCCCAGAGCTGGCTCAGCAGTTTGAGCAGGATTTGTCGCTTGTGGGACAAGATTCGTCCGCTACGATGGATGCTTTGCAAGCTGAAAGCGCTCGGCTGCATGCAATCGATGCGGCCTATTTGGAGCAGAGTTACTTGGGGAGAGTGGGCAAGTGGCTGCAACCCGTTTTCGCGCCTGCGGGCTATGATTGGAAGATTACGGTGGGCATTTTGGCCAGTTTTCCTGCGCGTGAAGTTATTGTTTCGACGCTGGGGATCGCCTATGCACTTGGTGGCGATGTGGACGATCAATCCAGTGATTTGCGCAGTCGTTTGACAGCTGCGAAATGGGAGTCGGGTCCGATGGCTGGTCAGCCTGTGTTTAATATTGCTGTCGCGCTTTCATTGATGGTCTTTTTTGCACTCTGTATGCAATGTGGTGCGACGGTAGCCACGCTGGCACAAGAGCTCAATTGGGCTTGGGCAATCGCGAGTTTTGGCTGCGTCACGTTTATCGCTTGGTTGGCAGCGGTTGCCACCTACCAAATCAGTCATTGGATGCTATGCACGCCCTAGTGGACATTGCCCTGGTGGCGCTGTGTTTACTCACAGCCGTGCTGTATTTGGGGCGAATCTATCTTAAAGATTGGTTCAAAAAGAAGCAGACGCACTCGGCCTGCAGCTGTCAAAATAAGTCCTGTGCTGCTAAAAATTCTGGGCCTTTAAAAGGGCTTAAGAAATAGTTTGCTCCGGTTGGCTTCACAAAAAATTGAAAGGCTGGCTATGGGTGCTTGGGGCTCAAGTTTTGCAGGCGTAGTCGATGGGCTTGAGCAACCTGGATGTACTTATCCGCCATCGCGTCAATTTCTGCCCGTTCATCTGCGCGGAGTTCGCGGACGACACGAGCGGGACTGCCCATGGCCAAAGTGCCAGTGGGAATCTGTGTATTTTTGGTGACCAGTGAGCCCGCACCAATAATGCTATAGGCCCCGATCGAGGCACCATCCATGATGGTGGCGCGCATGCCGATCAGGCAGTTGGAAGCAATGCTGCACGCATGGATGAGCGCCAGATGTCCGATGGTTACCTGCGCCCCAATGTCAACGCCTTGCTCATTAGAGAGGTGGATGACGGTGCCATCTTGCACATTGCTGGCGGCTCCGATTTGGATACGATTGATGTCGGCACGCAAGACAGCATTGTACCAGATACTGGTGTTTTCTGCTAGTTGGATGTCGCCAATCAGGCTGGCGTTGGGCGCAATAAAGGTGGTCGGGTCTTTCTTTATAGTGCCCTCAATGCAATAACGCTGAAGTCTTTGGTCCGTATTCACCCTAGTTAGCGAAACGAATTCTGGGTTTGAGTAAAGTTAAATGGCACGAGCCTTCAATTGGCTTTTACGTCATTTACTGGGATGTTTCGAAGCGTATTAAGAAGTCTGGGGTTTGACAAAGTGGTCCTTATGAAGCTGCTATGTTTATGCATAATGTCACTGTGAATGCCTATTGTGGTAGCTTAGTTGCCGATGCCTTTTCGATGCCGGTCCATTGGTATTATGATTGCGATCAGATGGATCGTGACTATGGGGAACTCGTAGACTATACGCAGCCACTAGCATTTCACCCAGACAGCATTCTTTGGCGGTCGAAGTATCGAGCACGCAATAAAAGAGGGGAGATTTTACATGATCAAGCGCGCTATTGGGGACAAGGTGGAGTGCATTACCATCAATTTTTGCCGAAGGGGGGCAACACTCTCAATTTTCAATTGAGCGCGGAGTTACTGTGCTCTGTGCTCGCCCAAGGGCAGTATTCCACGGAAGCATGGTTACAGCATTATGTAAGCTGTTTACGCCAGCCAGGCTGGCATAAGGATACTTATATCGAGGAATGGCATCGTGGTTTCTTTGATAATTATGCCCGTGGGGTGCCTATCATCAATTGTGGAGTTAAGGATCTACATATTGGGGGATTGAGCTCCGTACCTGCTTTATTATGCGCCATGGCATTGCTGAAACCCGACGAGTCAGAAGCGTCCCTGACTGCGACAGTGGTTCAGCATTTAAGCGCGACCTATCGCCATCAGCATGTGTTGTCCGCTGCCGAATCACTCTGCAGGATTTTATTGGCAATTCGGGATGGTGCTCGCATACGTGATGCGATACAGCAGCACGCCCAGCAATGGGGGACTGTGGAGCAGTTTGAAATGTGGTCCGCGTGGGAAGATCGTACGGTAGTTGGTAAAGTCGTCAGTCGAGCTTGCTATTTACCCGAATCGTATTCCGCTTCCCTGTATTTAGCCTACAAGTATGCTGATGATTTTTCGGCGGGTATTCTAGCCAATGCACATTGCGGTGGGGACAATTGCCACCGAGGAGCGGTCGTGGGTTCGATTTTAGCTGCCGAGCACGGTGTGAAATCCCCCTGGATCAAGGGACTTCAAAATCGAACGGTTCGTCAATCGCTGGAGCTATGTGAGGCGCGTCTTTTACTTAAGTAATAGCCTGTCCCAGGTAGAGTACGAATAAGGTTTAGAAAAAATTTTCTTTGGGCGTTAGAGTTCAATTAAAATAAAGCTATCGCTGTTTAGTTTGGTTTTTATGGGTTGCTTCCTGATTCCACTGCAATTAGCACTTTTTAGTTGATGCAAGTATTGATCATGTTGTTCTTTTCTTATTGATATAATAATTTAACTTAAATATCTATTGTTTTATTTTTACTGTATGGAGTGTCGACTGGAATCTTGGGCGGGAGTCAGTTATGCTTAAAGGCTTGGCGTATGCGTATCAAGGTGCTTTAGTTGCCGACGCTGTATCTATGCCGGTGCATTGGTATGACGATCCACTGAAGATGGATGCCGTTTATGGGCGGATCACTAACTATCGAGCACCCTTAACACCGCACGCAGAGAGCATTTTAGAGCGCTCTCAGTACCGCGCTCGTAATGCGCAGGGTGAAATTTTACACAAACATGCTGTTTTTTGGGGGCGTCCAGGTGTGCATTATCATCAGTTTTTACCTGCTGGAGGCACGACCTTAAATTTACAACTAAGCGCCGAGCTTCTTTTCTTTGTAAGTATAAAGCGAGAGTACACGACTGAGGCTTGGTTAGGACATTACGTCATGCGTATGCAAACACCAGGATGGCATAATGACACTTATATTGAGAAATGGCATCGCGCTTTTTTTGAAAACCATTCCCGAGGCGTACCACTACTCGAGTGCGGTATGCATGATGACCAGATTGGTCGATTGAGCTCCGTCCTCGCGCTGTTGTGTGCGTTGGTGATGATTCAGCCTGATGTCTCCGAGGAGTCTGTGATTGCAGCGATTATTGAGGATTTTAGCGTCACCTATCGTCATCGGCATGTGTTAGCTGCGGCGGAATCGCTTTGTCGAATTTTACTGGCTATTGGAGGTGGGTATCGAATCCGTGAAGCGATCGAGCGTTATGCGCAGCCGTGGGGGACTGCCGCTCAATTTGAAACTTGGTGCTCTTTAGATGATCGTACAGTCGTCGGTGAGACAGTGAGTCGCGCCGGCAATGTACCAGATGCATTCTCTGCAGCACTGTATCTTGCTTACAAGTATGCGACGGATTTTTCTGCCGGTATTCTTGCTAATGCCTATTGTGGCGGGGATAGTTGCCATCGGGGAGCGATCGTTGGAGCTATTTTAGCTGCTGAGCATGGGGTTGATACGCATTGGATTCAGGGTCTACAAAATCGAACGGTTCGTCAATCGCTGCAGTTATGTGAAGCGTATCTACAAGATGATCATCAGCACTGTTTTGATTAAAGGGCAGCTCTGAAAACTGAGTATGACTGAGACGAGAACAATTTTTATTGTGAGCAAAGTACCGATGCTCACTTAAGTTCTGATTGTTCCTCGTGTACAGAACAGTGAAGCTTTAAACCGAACTATACAAACGGATTTTTTGAGCATTAGTATTGGATTGTAAATAACTTTATACCAGCCACATTTTGAATGCGTCGCATCAGAAATGTGGCTAACCAAGGGGGTGCTCAAAAAGTGGTCTGGTCTGCTTTGCATTTGGTCCTGTCGTATAGCTCAGAACTTAAGTGACCCAGGCACGTGGCTGGCCTTGAGTTGCCGAGCACCTTGCGCATTCTATTGCATAATCCGGGTTAAAATAAAAGTGCCTCGGTGTGAAAGGCTGTGTTGCGAGTACTCCGGGAGGCCATTTTGCCGAATCGTGGGCACAAGACTTTGTCGGTATCAAAGCGCATTACTCATCTCGCGTCACGAGAGCTTAATGCACTGTAAATGCTCTTAAAAAGTACAGAGCCTTTGATGGAAGGTTTTGGGGCAGTCTGCATCAAAGAAAGCTGTCCCGGCGACTAGTGTGTCGACTCCATTTTGGCGGCACAGCGAAGCGGTTTCCACGTCAATGCCGCCGTCTACTTCTAGTCGGAAGTTCAGTGCTTGCTCCCGACGCCATTGGCTAAGTTGTTGCATTTTAGGCAGGACATCCTGTCTAAACTCTTGGCCACCAAATCCGGGTTGTACCGTCATTAAAAGTACAATGTCACATATTTCTAAGTAGGGCAATGCGGCATCTGCAGGCGTGTCTGGATTGAGCACGACGCCACAGCGACAATTGGCTGATTGGATCCGTTTCAGCGTCTGCATTACGGGATAGTCGGGCTCGACGTGAAGGGTGATTTGATCCGCTCCAGCATCTAAGAACGCGTCGATATAGTTGTCGGGACGCGACAGCATCAAATGCACATCAAAAAAGAGCTTAGAGTCCTTACGCAGCGCTTTTATCGTCTGCGGACCGAAGCTCAAGTTGGGCACAAAATGGCCATCCATAATATCTAAGTGGACCCATTCCAAGCCGGCAGCTTCAATGTAGCGTAGGCTGGAAATCAAATTGGCATGGTCGCCTGCCAGTAGTGAGGGCGCAAGGATTGGAGGATTGACAGCTGACATGTTGCGAAGATGGCGGCCTGTTTGCGTAGAATCAATTGTAATTGATACAGGCGTATAAAGTTCGTATCTGAGACTCCTTTTTTATGCGGTGAAACGGTGCACGGTTACAACATCATAAGGTTTCATATTTCGTAAGCCTTTTTTTGGTATTTCTGATTAGCCTATTCAATTCTGGACGAAAACTTCTGATATAAAAAAGCGACAAGCGTGAGAAAGATTGCCAGCACAGCAAAGGCGATGATGCGATACAGCGTTTCTCTAATGTCACAAGCGAATAGCCGGTACACTGGAACTACAAAACTAAGTATAGCAACGTATCGATAAGGTCTGCTTTTTAATACGATCCCTAATACAATGAGGCCGATACTAAAGACGGCTAACAAGGGCGTGTATAGGTGATCTAAGTTTAATAATGGATATTGAAAGCTTGCAGCAAATACAATAAAAGCAGTCATGCCACACACCCAGGCTAGAAGCTCCTGAGCGCGGCTGGATAAGCGCTGATCAGCTAGGAGCTTTGTGCAGGCTCCAAGAGTAATCCACAGTAACATGGAGCACAGTCCAGCGACTAGAACTTGTCCTGCCCAGGGTGCTCCATCCATCAGTCCCCCGTTCATTGGATTTAGCCATAGGTCGACAATCCGGATTACGGGGATCGCAGCAAAAACAAGGGCCATCACTAATGAAAACAGTTCTCCTCGCCATTGCCAGAGCGCATAATACACAGCTCCGAGCAGCGTCCATATTAGGAACTGATGGGTCATTGTCATACTTCCTTGCAAAGCCCAATGGGTCCAATAGAGAAACAGTCCATTCAGCACCCACCAATAAGTCGCGTACTTGGCCTGAAAGCGGATGAAGCTCTTAAGCCGAGGCTGAATGATGCCGGCATTCGCAAGTATGCCAATCAATAGAGCACTTAATAGCAGTATGTAGGGGGGGTATGCGATTGCTTGAGGTTCAAAAAGTAGCAACAGCAATAGTGGCATCGCTGCAACTTCGGCCATTCTCTTTGCTGGAGAGAGCCCGCCTAAAAGCAAAATGTAGCAAAGGCACACCATCACGATCGGATAGATCGCCAAATCCTCGAATGCTTTCAAATAAATCACTGTGGTCAAAACCCACAATAGATGTATTGCAGTTTCTATGGCATGGCGTCTTTTTGAGTGCAGCCTAATTGTACCTAAAATGCCGCCAGCACTGACGGCTAAAACAATGGATACTGTTTTGATACCGGCGGGGTCACTCCAAAAAATGATATGGGATATAATAAATACGATGCTCCCAACCATGATGGGAATCCATTTGCCAACTACAGGAATGAAGCCGATCACGGCAGCTAAGGCTGCCATCGATGCGACTGTTGCGGGGTGATCAAAACCACCCATTTTAGATTGTATGGCAAAGGCAATACTTGAAATTGCTAAGAGTAAGGCTGGTATGGAATAGAGGATTCTTCTCAGAATGAGTTTTTCTCCTTTGCTATAGGCCATCAGATAACCTAGGCCAGCAATCGAAAGTAGTATGTAAGCAAGTTGAATAAACCAGAGAAAGGACCCGGTTGATTCTATGCTGTCCAACTCGGGCGCAAAGTAGCGAAACGAAACAAACCAAGTTAATAGGGCGATCGCTTCTAACCACACACTCTTGGAACGATGCACAGAGGATGCTAACAAAATGACTTGAATTCCCAATGCGATCCAACGCAAATCTCCATGCAATTCGTTAATAAACCAGAGAGAGGCTAGCGCTGATCCCTTCAGAAAGAATACATGAAATTCAATGCCCTTGGAATTGCGAAAAAACCATAGGCCTGACCATGTCAGGAAAGCAATGGCCGTAACGCCATAAAATTCAGGGAGTTGTAGGGGGTAAAATTGATTAAAAAACAGATAGCCCAGTCCCAGTGCCAAGCTAGTATTTACGCTTTGATATAAACGATTCCATTTTTCTTCCAGAACGCGAGATTGTAAGCGGCGCCATTGATAGGCGGGCATAATGGAAACGGCCGCTAGGAGAAAGAGCATTGCCGGCCAAAAGTGCGGATAGACGGGGGCATCCTTAATGAAATTGATTCCAACAAATCCTCCCAATGGGAGGTAAACTCCAGCCAATGACAAACTGGCTAAAGTCAGTCCGCCTATACGGCGATAGGAAAACAATCCTGCTAGGTAAATCAGTAGAGAGGATATCAAAGCAGCCTCGCGGAATCCTTCCAGTGCTGCAAACAGTGAAGAAAAGTAACCAAAGATAATTGCCAGAACTAGAATGCCGCGCTCTTTCCTCCAAATCCCCATGCCAAAGTTTAGCGCAAGTGCCGCCAATTGCATCAGAGCTCCTAGGATCGGGGTTTCAACAATCTTAACTGGCCCGACCGCATAGCCAGCCACACAGGAGATATAAATCATGGCCAAACCCGTTGCCACGAGAACATTGCCAAATGCGGGACGTCTTCTGCAGGAAAATAATCCCAAAGCAAATACACTCATAGAGATCGCGATCATCTCGATGAATTTTACCCAAGGAGGTGTTCCCTGCGCGACATAGACTGCAAAGAATGTGATCGATAAAATTCCCAGTGCACCGGCAAGCCTTGGGGTCCACCACTGTATGAGCGCTAATTCAGCCGAACCACCCTCGCGCACTGGTGGCCACAAGCCGATGCGGCGGAGAAATGTAATTGCATGGGGATCTGCTGCTACCGTTTCTTGTTTCGCTGATTTTGGGGGGATTGCTGGAGCTGGTTGTGCGGCTAATGAGGCTTGCGCCTTCGGTCTAGTTACTTGGGGCCTTGTCGATTCCGGCGCTGGATTCGGGCTTTTTTCGCTAATGATGGGAATATTGGCTTCAAGGGGCGCTTGAGTAGGCCCTGCCGGCGGCAGATTTTTGAAAGCAGCTGTTGAGCTTCTGGCAAGATCTTCGGTTCTAGCCTCTAAGTCCCGTAGTTTCTGTTCGAGCGCCTTAATGTCGCCAGAATTTCGACTCATCTTAAAGATGAGAGCGATCAATACTCCGATTGCGGCGAGGCAGAGTAATATAAAAAGCTCAAACAGCTCGTTCATGCGGCGCTTTAAATTTGCCCATCTAGGTCCCATTCCCTAGGATGCACGACCTCAAATTCAAGCTTGTATTCTTTGAGCTCTTGGGCGCCTAGAATTTCTTTCCAAAAGAAGACGCCAGTGTCTTTGTCTATTTCAATCGCAGACTCGCTCGGCAATTGACTCCGCACCATGATTTTTTCGTTCCGCGAGATGGGGAATCGTTCAAATATTTTAACCTCATGTTTTAAGGGATGGAAATTAGTCACTTCAATTATATAGGCTCGCTTTAAAACAGTGGTCTTATCAATTAGCCCGTCATATTCCGTTTCGCGAACTGTTTCCTTTCTTTTAACGATAATAAAGTCATCGACCCCGAGGGACAACTCAATGTTGTCGCCCGGTATCGCATAAGGAACCGAAACTCTGCTTGTCAGAGCGCCATCGATAAAAACTTGAGCCTGCCCTGGCATGAGTGGAAGATCAAATGCATTAGTCGTTTCCGTTTTTAGGTATCCTTTTTCCTGGCGGGCTGGGACGATCTCGCTCCAGAATTTTGCTTCGAAATCATGGCTGAGTATGGGGAATCGCAAAGGTTCTGAACCTGAAGCTAAGTCAATTTTGCTGGGCAAGGTCGCTGAAAATGAGGCCATCCCTACTTGAACTGTCGATTCTTCTAAATCAAGGGGCGCCTTGCGTGCTGCTGCCAGTTGTCCGTTGCGGTTATTGACAAATGAGTCAAATTCCTGATTTCTACCTAGTTTATAGGATGGATTCGCTTGCAAGAAGAGCGGCTGCACGGTGGGTACATTTCCTGAGCGGTCCGGTTGACTGGTCGATATATTGACGACGACACCGTCCCAATTTTCTCCACTGTCTTGGCTGATGTTGGCCTGATACACTATTTCCATTGAATGGGTGCTGGAATATACTCTTACCGCATAGGATGGGAACCATTTCGCTTTAGGGATCAAATAATTCAATGATAGTTTTGCATTGCCGGCTGCAGCGGCGAAGAGGCGTAAGGTGACTTCCCCTTGCAGCCGATTGGCCTGGGTGGTTGCAGTCGTCAGATTTTGGGACAACTCTTCAAACTTTTTTTCTAATACGATCAGCTGATCCTCAATGCCACGAATCATCATCTGCGCATCAGATAACGTCTGTTGTTGAAATTCCAACACTTCCGATGCCCGTTCCAGTGCACCTGCCTCAGTCGCATGTTCGCCAAAAGCTTTGGTAAAGGATTTGCTCAGATGCTGTGCAAAATGAATGCGACTCGCTTGATCTTTCTTATCGGATTTGAGGACTTCAATTTGCTCACTTATTGTTTTGATCGCAGCTTGGAGCTTTGTTTCTTCTGCGGTATCTTCGCGTTCTGTTATTATGTGATATTTTAAGTTATCGAGTCGAACCTTGGAGCCTTCTAGCAGGGCTACTTGAATTTGGTTCACATGCAAACCGCTTGGGAGATTGCTAAAGCGAAGCACATTTTCGCCCGCCGCTAATTTCACTTCAGCTTCGCGTGTGACACGAGCCGAACTGGCATATACGTCAACTTCAGTGATGGCGGATACAATCGAGTTCTGTGATTGTGCCGAGACTTGAAGCACTAAACAAGCAATGGCTATAAAAAAGGTGCGGAATAATTTCATCAGGATTTATGGGGTTAATAAGAGTTGGGCGCTATTTTGCTGAACTTTATGGTCGTTGAAAACAGGCCATTTTGCTTCACAGGAAAGGGGGCATGCCTTATATTTAGAACGGAGAAGTCGTAGGCGTAGGGAGTAAGGTTATTTTTAGTGAGTCAAACGATGAAAGTTCGGCGGCTTAAGTGCCTGAAATCCTGCTTGCTCGGGTTGTCTAGTGGGTGAATGGTAAGACTTTGAACCCGGCTCAAGGACGTTAGAAACAGAAGTGCTTAGCGGAATTAGTTAGAATAAATGCCATGTTATTGTGATCGATGTCCTTATGTTTAGGGTTACCTATGTAGTTAGTTTAT
>CAWVTP010000041.1:0-15926 GCA_963933035.1 uncultured Puniceicoccaceae bacterium
CTCCGCCACACATAAAAAATATTTGCGCTCTTGCGCTCTTGCAGCTTGGGTCTCGTGTCGTGAGCCATTCCTTTAAACGATCACTATGCCAGAATTAGAAAAACAGCATTTCCCTGCGCTCGTAATGGATGGCAGTTGCCCTCATTTTTTTACCGGCATTCTCAAACAACCAGAAAATTGGGCCGCCCGACATCAAGCGACCGGTGCCCCTCTGGAACATTTACATTGTAGCGTTGACCTGGTGATGCGTGCCGCGACGACCCAATTGCGGGATATTAAAAGTTTCATTTACTGCGCAGGCCCCGGTTCCATTCTCGGACTTCGCTTGTGCGCTATGGCGATTAAAACATGGCAATTTACAGCTCAGCATCCAGTCAATCTATGGGCCTACGACCCCCTGCAACTTGCAGCCCATCAGTACTTAAAGAGCCAGACTATAGAAGAGAACTGCTGGATTATTTGCGCTTGGAAGCAAGATTACTGGCACCAAGTCAACCTTCACAATGGCTGCATTGAATCGACTCGAGTCATTCGACAAGCCGAACTCGACCAATACCACGGCCCGCTCTACTATATGCAGCAACGCAAGCAATGGCAGCAAGCTCCCGGCAGTACCCGCCTAGAATTTCAGCCCGAGAATCTACCTCTAGTACTCGAAAAATCCGGATGGCTACGGGCTGTTTCAGAGGTCACGCTCGGCGAGTTAGGCCAAAGTCAATTTGAAAAGTGGCACCCACAGCCGCATTCAACACAAGCCTAATACGCTTTATTTAAGATCGATGCACACAAAATCCCTGCCTCAACACCGCTGCTGGGCGGAAATTGATCTTGCCGCCCTAGAGCGCAATGTTCGATCGATTCAGGCCCATCTACCATCAGGCATGGAATATATTGCGGTGGTTAAGGCGGATGCGTATGGGCATGGGATGCCTCAGATTGTTCGCCGCATGCTCCAATCTGGGATTCAATACTTGGCCGTCGCCAATGTACATGAAGCGGCCGACATCCGCCACATGGGCTTAAACTGCCCGATTTTGATCTTAAGCCCTCTACTCCCCGAAGAGGACGCATTACTCTTTGATTACCAGTCCATCGCCACCATCAGCTCGCGGCAAGAAGCCAATCGCTTGCAGGCACTGGCTGACAAAAGGCAGCAATCCATTGAAGTACACTTAAAGGTTGATACCGGCATGGGCCGTTTGGGTGTCTGGCATGCGGAAGCGCCGCCTTTGATCGCGGAGATCAAACAAATGCCACGCCTACGATTAAGCGGACTCTATACCCACTTTGCATGCGCGGATACGGATCTGGCATTTACCCAGCTGCAACGTCAACGCCTGCAAAACTTGTTACCAAGCCCTTTACCGCAGTGGACCTTGCACGCCGACAACTCGAGTGGAATCGCGAGCACCGACCTGGCAGGCCCTTGGAATGCTGCCAGAATCGGATTGCTACAATTTGGTATTGATCCTCAATCGTCACTGGATCGCTCTCCGGCGATTCCCATCGAAGCAGTCTTTAGCTTTCACGCGCGCATAGGACTCATCAAAAAGCTGCCGGCCAACACCGCCATTAGCTATGGATCGACCTACACTTTAAAGAAAAACTCCACCATCGCGGTCCTGACCGCGGGTTACGCTGATGGGATACCCTATCTACTAGGCAATCGCGGACATGTGATCATCGCAAATCAAATCTGTCCAATCATTGGCCGAATCACCATGGATCAGACCATCGTGGATGTCAGCCATATCCCGCAACCAGAGGTCGGTGATCCAGCGATTCTCATTGGAAATAGCTATGATTGTGAGATCACCCTTACATCGGTGAGCCAGCAAGCAAATACCATCCCTTGGGAAACGCTTTGTTCCATCACAAAACGCGTTACCCGCGTCTACCGTAACGCTCGTGAACTTTAATAGCGCGCCAGCGCTGATAAATATCTCTGTACTTTGAGCTCTAACCTAGGTTCTCTATCTTTTTGCAACAATTTCGATCACCTTGTGCAGTCGATCAGCCTATTTTTAGTGTCCGCGTACGCCCCGATACGGCAGACTAAAAAAATATGTATTTTGGGGAACCGAATTTAATTTTGTAAGTCAAATCATGCATCCTCATCTATCATCCCCGATCGGCTGACTGCATCCAGCCAGTTCACATTACACACTTATTTTATCGTATACTGCTAAAGCAACTCATCTCAATTCATGATGACTCTATGATTCAAGTCACTAAGCTATCCCGTAATTACGGACGATTTCGAGCGATCGATACCGTCAACTTCAAGATCAACAAAGGCGAAGTCGTCGGCCTGCTCGGCCATAATGGAGCCGGCAAGACGACGATCATGCGTATGCTGACAGGTTATTTGGAACCCAGTGCTGGCTCCATTACGGTTGACGGTTTGGATATTGGGCAACACAAGCAAGCGATTCAAAAACAGATCGGCTATTTACCAGAAAATTGTCCCGTGTGGCCTGAAATGACGGTCATTGATTACTTGCGCTATCAAGCCCAACTACATAGCGTCGCCGAGGATGCGATTGACTCGGCGGTAGTGGATGCGATCCGTAAAACCGACTTAAAGCAAAAAGCGACTGCCAGCATCCAAACCCTCTCGCGCGGCTATCGGCAACGTGTCGGGGTCGCGCAAGCCATTTTACACAAGCCGGCAATTATTATTTTAGATGAGCCCACCAATGGTCTCGACCCGACTCAAATCCAACAAATGCGCTCGCTCATTCGAGAGCTGGCGCAAGAAGCCACTATCATTTTGTCGACGCACATTCTTCAAGAGGTGCAAGCGGTTTGTGAACGTGTCCTCATTGTGCGTAATGGGAAATTGGTGATCGATTCATCCATTGATGCCCTGCAAAACAGCCAATCCATAGAAGTCCTCATAGATCAAGCTAATGCCGAAACCTACTTGTCGGCGATTGCGGGTGTAGAAAAAGTCGTCAAGCGCTCATCTGCAACAGGTCTGTTCAGCTACGAACTGACCGCTGCGACCGCAATTGCTCCAGCGATTGCGCAAGCCGTACACCAGTCGGGCGATCAACTATTCCGCCTCAATCCTGTAACTAGAAATCTAGAAACCGTGTTTGCCGAAGTAAACGCAGTCGACACTTCCGCCGCTTAATTGATCATGAATTCCACCCTAGCAATTTTTCGAAAAGAGTTTAACAGCTTCTTTGCTTCCCCCGCTGCTTGGCTCTTTATTGGCGCTTATTTACTGGCAACCTTGTTCATCTTTTTTTGGGCTGAAGCCTTTTTTGCCCGCAACATCGCAGATCTAAAGCCCTTGTTTAAGTGGACGCCTGTCTTGCTGATTTTCTTGGTCGCTGCCATCAGTATGCGCACTTGGTCGGAAGAGAGAAGGTCCGGCACAATTGAAAGTCTGTTGACCAGTCCACTCGGTGCTCTACAAATCTCATTAGGAAAGTTTCTGGCGAATCTAGCACTGGTTTCCTTGGCAATTTTACTCACGATACCACTGGCCCTGTCGGTGTCTTCCATCGGCCCCCTAGACTGGGGCCCTGCTATCGGAGGCTATTTAGCCAGTTTATTTTTGGCAGCAGCCTATGTGGCCATCGGTTTGTATATGAGTGGCCGTACCGATAATCCTATGGTCGCACTGTTGCTCACCGTTGCCTGTTCCGGGCTGTTTTACTTAATTGGGTCGGACATGATCACACGCTTATTTGATCACTCGATCAGCGACGCGCTCAAGAGCTTAGGTAGTGGTTCTCGCTTCGAATCCATTATGCGTGGAGTGCTCGACATTCGCGACATTTACTACTACCTATCCATCGTCGGCTGTTTTTTAAGCCTCAACGTCTTACATCTACACCGCCTATCGTGGGCGGATGATGCCAACCGTGCGGCTCATGCAAAGACGCGCTTTCTGACCTTATTGCTTATCAGCAATCTACTCTTGCCGAACTTTTGGCTGCACTCAGTGCGGGGCATTCGCTTGGATTTGACAGAAAACCAAGCTTACACGCTATCTGAGGCGAGCCAATCCTACTTACAACAAGCGACAGAACCGCTGTTAATAAGAGGCTATTTCTCGCAAAAGAGTCATCCTCTGCTCGAGCCCTTGATTCCGCAAATTAAAGATTTATTGGAGGAGTACCAAGTGGCGGGTCCAGATACTCTGCGAGTGGAATTTTTAGACCCACACAGCAATCCCGATATTGCAGCCGAGGCGAGTGAACAATACGGCATCCAACCCGTTCCCTTCAGAATGGCCAGCCGCTATGAGGCGGGGGTTGTCAATTCTTACTTCGACTTACTGATCACCTATGGCAACGAGCACGTAGTCCTCTCATTTGATGATCTGATTGAGGTCAAATCGAGCAATACGGGAGAGCCAGAAGTGCTCTTAAAAAACCCTGAGTATGCGATCACCAGTGCTCTGCGTAAAACCATCACCACTTATCGCTCTGGTGGCAACATCTACAATGATTTGCCTGAGGGCGTTCGTCTTCAAGCTTACATCTCGGAAGCCAAGACACTTCCGCCACAATTAGCTGAATTCCGCACATCGCTCCAGCAAGTCTTGGGACAGATGCAAGCAGAATCCGCCGGTAAATTGCAAACCTCTATCAGCGATCCCGAGGCCAACGAGGGCGAGTTGGCGCAAGAGCTAAATCAACGCTATGGCTTTACCCCCCAAGTTGCCGGCTTGTTCGATACGCAAGCCTTCTGGTGTTATTTAGTATTAGAGAGTGATCAACAATCACTACAAATCGGCTTGCCGGAAAACTTAGACTTTAGTGTCGCCAATATTCGTCAGCATTTGGAAAATTCCCTCAAGCGGATAGCAACAGGTTACCTACAAACGGTTGCCTTAGCCACCCCACCCGCTCCGCCAGCTGGCAATCCTTACATGCCCGCTCCGCCTTCGAGTAGCTACAATCAGTTACGCAACGCACTTTCCGAAAATCTACGTGTGATTGATGCCGACCTGTCACAGGGCGTAGTTCCAGAATCGGCGGAAATGCTCATAGTGTTGGCCCCCGAAAACTTAGGCCCCAAGGCTGTCTTCGCCATCGATCAATTTTTGATGCAAGGGGGTACTGTCCTCATGGCGACTGCTGGTTTTAATGCGAACCTGCAATCCGAATTGAGCGCCAGCCCAAGCCAATCAGGTCTCGAAGATTGGTTGCAACACATGGGCTTTAGTATCCCGCAAAAATTAGTTCTGGATCCTCAAAACGCAGCTCTGCCCATACCAGTGCCGCGCCGTGTCGGATCGGTTACCCTCAACGAACTCGTCATGATGCCCTATCCTCATTTCCCGGATGTGCACAAGACGGGTCTCAATGCCGAGCATCCAGTAACGGCAAGCCTAGCGCAACTAACCTTTAACTGGGCTTCGCCGATTGCAATCGATGCCGAGAAACAAGGGGATCGCCAATGGGTAAAACTGGCGCAATCTTCGCGCAATAGTTGGACTTCTGATGATTCCAACATTATGCCAGACTACCAGAGTTATCCACGTACCGGATTTGCGCCCAGCATGCTGCAACAACCCTACACTCTAGCCGCAGCGACTACCGGTCGTTTCACATCCTACTTCCAAGGTCAATCATCTCCACTAGTCGAAACACCCTCAGCAGCTGCTGAGGACGAGCCAGCAGACGAATCCGATAATCCTGATGAACAGCCTCTCTCCTACGGGGCCGTAATTGAACGCTCATCGGATACCGCTCGTCTAATTCTCATCGCCAGTAATAACTTCGCAGAGGACCGGGTGCTCTCCATCGCCTCTCAAGGGATGGGCACCGAGTACACGGCGCCCATCGAATTCGTACAAAACATTACTGACTGGACCTTAAATGATGCCGCGCTACTCGGGATTCGTAGCCGCAATCAATTGAGCAAAATTCTCTACCCGATCGAAAAATCCAAATTACAGGCATTAGAATTTGGCAATTACGCTGCCGCGCTCGCAGGGCTGATCATTATTTGGCTGGTTCGCAGCTTACTCAAAATACGTACCCACGCCGCCCATAAGAAAATCATTAACCAACTTTAAAGCTAAGGATGAATAAATACACAATTTTAGGGGTCCTCGTTCTCGCCCAAATTACCCTGCTATATTACCAACTGCGCTCCAGCAAACCGCTGGCCCAGCATTCCATCTCGCAGGCCTTATTGACGATTGAAAAAGAGTCCGTCGCTGCGGTATCCATCTTAGATGCGGACGGCACAGAAGTCCGCTTGCAAAGTGTTGACCAAGGATGGCAAACTGGCGACGGCTTCTCAGCGCAGCCGGCATCAGTCGAGCAGTTGATCGAGAAAATCTCCAGTTTAAAAACAAATCTGGCCACTGCTCACACCGATACAGCGGCACAACGTTTTCAGGTCTCTGAGGACACATTCCAACGCAAGCTCACCATCGAGACTACGAATTCGGAAAAGATTCAAGTCTTTGTGGGCAGCGGTGCGGGCGCACGGCGGAGTCATGTACGTCTCGGATCCGAAAAAGCCATCTACAGTCTACCGCTAGCAGAGTACGAACTCTCAACCGACGCATCCGACTGGCAAGATCTCAACTGCCTGCGCCTAGCGACCGACACAATTAAGCTTGTTGAAATTAACAACTTAACACTGCTAAAAGTCGATGGTGACGGCGTTCAGGCAACCGAGCCCACTGAAGATGGTGCCGAAGACAAGAACGCAACAGCTGCCGTTCACACATGGATTGGAAAAGACAGTACCAGTGAAATCGACATCCAACCTGAAGCGCTTGTGAGTGCAGTACGCCACTTAAGCCAACTGCGCATTGAGCGAGCCGCTCCCAGCACGAACGACTTGTTCAATGAACGCCTCAGCCTGAGCCTGCAGCACGATCAGGGCAATCGAAAATACCAACTACTCCAAAGCACTGAAGATGCGAGCGAATATTGGATACAAGCCTCCGATTTCGAGGGCTTTGCATTGCATATCAGCGAAACAAATGCTGAGCAAATTCTAGCGAATTGGGCACTCGCTGAACTGACCGATTCAGCGGAAGTGACGAGCCCTGAGCCATCCTCTGAAGCCGCTGTCGACACAGCGAGTACAGACAATTCCAATCCCCAGGAGATCGAAAGCAACCACTCCACCGCAGAGCCCGACAGCACCGTCTTCAAAGCAGTTACCGAGGGTGACAACGCGCTACAGAGTGAGGAGTAATTCGCTCGATTAGGGTGCCGGCATTCACCAGACCGCAGCAGCTTGTAACTGCGCCTTTGCCTGGGCGCCCCAACCACGATTGGCGGCTGGGCTAGCGGGGCTGGGATGTAAGATGCGGATGATCCGAACAGATAGCCCTGCGCAAGCTGCTTGCGCCCTTTGCTCCGCAAATGCCCCCACGCCCACGACCACTTCTGCTTGCAAGCTCTCAACCAGCACACGCAGGTGAAGGTCGCAATGCTGAAACAAGGTGGATCGCTCATCTGCTGCTAACTTATCCGGCGTTCGATTGCGCCCACTTGCCTCCATAAAGACCAGCGGACAGTAATTCAAAACCAGATGCTCCTTAAAAAATGCTGCTGGCTGCACAAACTCATCTCGAAACAATCCCCATAAGCGTCGACCACTAACCTCACTACGTTCGCAGTCAAAGCCCTCAATCGGCCGTTTCGGATGCGAATGTTCGGGTGCTTGGATCGGAGCATCAATCCCAATCCAATCCCGTACCAAGCTCACCTCACCAAAGGGGACCCCCACTTGGGCCATACCAAATGGGCCTGGGTTCATCCCCAGAAAAAGAACGCGCTTGGGAGGCTCTGCCCATAATTGTAGGTACTGTGCGTAGGCATGCCAAGCATAGTTCAAAGGATTGTAGACATGCGAAATCGGTGGGGAAAACTTCAGAGCATCCACGGCGGTCGACAGCTGCTTGGCCGCCTCTAAACAAACTTGCACCCGTGAAGCGCTCACAGGCCTTTGCTCCCTTCACGATCACTATGGCCCAAATCTCGCCCCGGATCGACCCGATCACGCAACAATTGCTTCAACTCCTTCATCTCCGGAAAACGCGCTTGCGTCTTCCGGTCCCAAATAATGGCCCCGTCAACACTGACACGAAAGGTACCTGGCTGATCTGAGGGCTTCAAACTCACTGCCAGCAAGTCCCCCTCAAAACTCGTTAACAATTCTTGGGCTGTCCAAGCTGCTCGCAGCAGCCAGCGACAGCCCACACAATATTCGATTTCAACCCTTACCTTCATCGCTCAAACTTTTTAAAAGAATAATGATAATGTGCATCAAAGGCTGCCGCAGAGGCCGTCTCCCGCGGAAACTGGGCATGCCAATCTGGAAAATATGTATCGCCCTCAAACTCCGCTCGGATACAGCTCAAATGCAATTCATCCGCCAAGGGCAGATAAGCCTCATAAATGCGCTCCCCTCCACAAACCCAAATGGGAGCACCCGTTTCCAGCGCCCGCTCTAGCGCGGATTGAGGATCTGGAGCCGTGACCACCGAATAGGCTGCCAGTGCTTGCGCTTGGCTCGTGATCACCACATATGTTCGTTGTTGACGCCACTCGGGTTCTTTCACCATTTCCAAGAAGCTTTTTCGTCCCATGATCAAGCACCCCCCCCGCGTCTTGGCCAAAAAGAGCGCCCAGTCTTCTGTAATCGCCCAGGGCAATTCACCATCTTTACCAATCACGAGGTTCGTCGATACCGCTGCAATCATTCGCAAGCGCTGAGACTCGAGCACTGACTCTTTGTACGGACGCAATTCGATCGACGCCAACTGACGCAGATGCTCAGCAATACGCTGGCCCTGTAAATCTAGCTCTGCCGCAATATCCGCTAAGGGAACTAGTACAAAGTCTCGCTCGCAGATACGTGGGTGCGGCAAAGTCAGCTCCGCAGTCTGCTGAACACAATCCTCATATATCAATACATCCAAATCAATGGTGCGCGGGATCCAAGCATCGGATCGTACTCGGCCCAATTGGCTCTCAATCGCTAAACAGCGTTGCAACAATTCAGTCGGATTCAACTCGGTCACCAATTCCGCCACCACGTTGATAAAATCTGCAGCTTCTCCCATCCCAATCGCTCGATTTTCGTAGGCTGGACTCACTTGTCGCACAATCACAGCCCCGCCTTGTTCCAACAAACGCAGCGCAGATCGGATGTGCTGCATGCGATCTCCGAGATTACTACCCAAGCCAATAAAGGCTGATGCTAACGACATAAAGTAACCTCCGCCGCAAAATAATCACAGACACAGTCAACGGGAACCGACGGCTTTCGAACCTGAACCGTGACCTCATTAATGTGGTCAAAGGTGTCCAACAAAGCCTGCGCTACCGCATGGGCACAGCTTTCAATCAAATTGTAACGCCGCCCGGTGAATATTCGATTCAACTCTGCATACAGTGCCACATAATTGACTGTTTGCTCCGGTGAATCTGCAGCAATATCGAGCTCTGGACTCAGCACAACCTGTACATCGACATAAAATCGCTGCCCCAGTTGCGCTTCCTCTGGCAACAGACCATGACGCGCATAGAAAGCTAAATTTTTTAATTGAATCGTCGTTTTTTGCATATTTTTCAACAGGTCTCAAGCTTAGCTGCCGGACGGTGACGCCAGCAGTGATCAATTACATTTGCACATTCACGGTTGGCTTGCACATCGTGCACCCGCACAAAGTCAACGCCCGCTTGGATGGCCCAAGCGGTCGTTGCGAGCGTACCACTCAAACGCTGTTTTGGATCCTCTAAGTTTAATAAGCGCGCCAACATCGACTTACGAGACGCCCCTACCAAAAGTGGATAGCCCAATTCGTTGAGTTCCTCCAAACGCTGCATCAAAAGCCAGTTTTCTTCAAAGCTTTTCCCAAAACCAAACCCCGGATCTAAAATAATTGCATTGCGGCGTACCCCAGCATCTAGGGCCAATTTAATTGAATGGCGCAAGAATGCTTGAACATCGGCCACAACATCCGTTCCCCGGCCCGATTGGTCAATCGAGCGATTATGCATTAAAATACAGGCCGCATCCGCCCGCGCGATCGTCTCCGCCATCTGGGCATCGCGCTGCAAGCCCCAGACATCATTAATGATGTCGGCACCAGCGTCCAGCGCCGCAGCCGCCACCTCTGCCTTGGAAGTGTCGACTGAAATCAACGCCGGACTCAGCGGCCGAATACGTTCAATAAAGGGAATGACCCGATCAATTTCCTCCGCCACCGAAATTGGCTGATGGCCTGGTCGTGTCGACTCTCCTCCAATATCAATCACATCAGCCCCTGCTGCCAGCATTGCTTCAAAATGTCCCTGTGCTCGCTCTAAATTAGAAAATTCTCCACCATCAGAAAACGAATCGGGTGTCAGATTTAAAATCCCAACAATATGCGTTTGTTGCCCCAAGGGAATTTGCTTATTGGCACAATCCACCGTCTGATACGAATGCTTCATTTGACCGATGGAAAGCGCGGCTCCCGACAAAGTCAATCGAACTGCAGGATTTACCCAAACTCATAGCCATGACGTACGCGATGCACTCGTCAGCTTGTTGACGAAAATGCTGACCGCCGTAAGAAACTGACGAGCAAGCATCCTAGTCGCCTTATTGAACCCAGCTTATGCAATCGCTTGAGCAAGGTGCTCGGCAACTGTAGGCCGAGGAAGCATATACACATACCTGACTGCTGGTCTGATAGGCAGCCTTGTGCCTTGGTCGCCCAAGTTCCGAGCAATGCGACAAGACCGGATGTTCAGCAGACCGGATCACTTTATGAGCACCCTCTTGATGCGTATATTTTTAATGCGGCATATTATTGATACAACTGATAAGATGGCACTTACCATCATAATCCTAATGTTCGAAGAATCGGTTTACACCCTTCGGTTTTAATTTGCATTGCAATCACCCACCGAGCCATAAGTTTCCTCATATGTTTTCATTATTCATTTCACTGCTGGTCGCGATCGTTTCAGGCAGCACCTCCATCGCATTCCAATTGAACACGGGGACAACCGTCTTCTTTAGTTTGGCTGGATTTACGACTTCCTTTCTTTTAGTCGGATTTTTAGTCCGCAAAAAGATGGCACCCGCGCAAAGCGCTCTGCAAGAAAGCATGCAATCTGCACAAAAACGCATGCAGTGGAAGGTACAACAGTTTCAGACGAAGCCTGGAGGCAATGTTAAGCAACTACAACGCCAGTTGGAAGCAGATCAACAAGCTATGTGCAAGCAGGGCTTGGAGTTGACCCAAGGCTTAGAACCTTTCCGAAAGTGGTCCTTACTCACCGGACGTCAGATGGCGACAATGCAACTACAGTTTTACTACCAGCTAAAAGACTTTGCAAAAGCTGACGAGATCTTGGCTAGCTGTGGATTCTTAAGAGGGCCTCTCATGATGGATCCGATGGCGGTCGCCATGCGGATGGCCCGTTGTTATAAAAACGATGATCTAGCGGGCGCTAAACGTGTGTTTAAACGGAAAATTAAATGGTTTCGCCGTGATCGTGGAACTTTACTCTATGGCTTAATGAGCTGGATCCATGTTCAAAAAGACGAGATCGATGAGGCGCGTCGCGTGCTACTAAAGGCCAAAGACGCGACCGGAAATGATCTTTTCACCAAAAATTGGGATCACCTGTCCAATGATCGGGTGAAAAAGTTTTCAAATGCCGGCTTAGGGGAGCAATGGTATGCCCTCTATTTAGAAAATCCGCCCACAGTGAAGCAGCAGCGGATTCGCGCCAACGGGCGCAATCCAAGAGGATTTTAAGTACCTAAGCGTTACGGTGCCTGTTGTGCTCCTCGATTCAGTGCTTCGTATCGGCTTCTATGCCACGGATCTCACTGTCTCTAAAGGCCATTGCACTATTAACGAATGCCTTCAAATAATTGATGCGCAATTCATCTTCGCGGATGCCTAGGTGGATTTGTTTGGCTAAGCCATTTTTACCTAAGCGGACAGCAGCAATCGGGTATTTTTCGGCGTTTTCCTCAACCAACCAACGTGGCAATGCGGCAATACCACGACCGCAAGCGACGAGTTGCAACATCATTTCCGTGGTCTCAACCACCTTCTGTGTACGAATACTAATGCCTGATGGATTGAGGAAATGCGTGTAAATATCTAAGCGGTTGTTCGAAACCGGATAAGTAAATAAAACTTCATTCCCTAACTGCCTGGGAATCACGTAGGGCTCTGATTTTAGTGGGTGATCATTGCTCACCACCAATACCTGCTCGTAGTCGAATACAGGCTCAAAATGAAGCCCCTCTTTGTGACAAGGATCTGGAGTTACCAGCAAATCAATTTCATACGATTGGAGTGCCTGTAAGCCACTAAACTGAAAGGCTTGTTTTACATCCAAGTCAACGCTTGGCCACTCGTATAAATAACGGGCCGTCATCTTCTGCAGCCATTGGTAACATGGATGGCACTCCATGCCAATACGCAGCGTACCGCAGTCTCCTCTGGCGTATGCTCGTAGACGTTCCTCGGTGCGCACGATTTGGGGAATCAAGCGATCTGCGCTCTCTAAAAGATGGGCCCCTGCTTGTGTTAATTTGAGCTGGCGCCCTTCTCGGTCCCATAGCTTGACCCCTAATTGGTTTTCCAGCTTGCGCATACTGTGACTCAGCGCGGACTGAGTTAAATGCAAAGCGGACGCAGCAGCCGTCATACTGCCCTGCTGCTCCACCTGCCGAATAATCTCCAAATGTATCCGCTCTAAGTACATACTCTACATTAAGTTATGCGGCAAAAACAGTACCCACCATACGCAATCCCGTTATCAGTAAAGCCACTGCAAAAACTCGCTTCAGATGAACAGCATTTAACTTAGATGCAAGCAGTGCCCCAAGCGGGGCGAACAAGACGGTTAGCGGCACAATACACAATAGCCCCCAACAATTAACCAAGCCATAAGTTCCAATGGGGGCATCGATGGGGCGACCACCAACAAACAGCAGCATCAAGGCACCTGGAAGTGCGATAAGCAATCCGATTGCCGCAGCCGTTCCCACGGCCCGATGAGCGGGAAAACTGCACAAAGTCAACAGTGGCACCGAAAGCGTGCCGCCTCCAATGCCGACCATGACACTGAGCAGGCCGATTAGCGTTGCCAGTACACTTTGGCTAAACCGCCCTGGCAGCTGATGAAACATGGCCGACTTTTGAGTCCGCAAGAGCATGTTGAGTGCAGACAGGATGGCAATGACACCAAATAAGAGACTGAGCCATCTGCCATCGATTTGCGTCACAAACCAACTGCCAAGCACAACACCGAAAACGATGCAGACCGCCCATCGCTTGAGTAAGGAAAAGTCAACGTGACCCTTTTTATGATGTGCGCAAATCGAACTGATTGATGTCGGCACAATCGTCGCTAAAGAGGTCGCCGTTGCCACCAACATGGCAGAATCAGGAGCGACGCCCGATGCTTGAAACAAAAAGAAGAGTACTGGCACAATGACGATGCCTCCACCAACACCCAGCAAACCCGCGAGTAAGCCTGCAAAGATCCCTGTAACAGCCAGCGAGCTGATCGTAAAAAAATGAGTTGTTATAAAGTCGATAATCGCCTCCAAAACTGTTTTTATCTCGCCAACGTTCAAGCTGAAAGTTCTTTACGAACAATCTCGGCACCCGCGTGTAGAGCGCCGAGTTTATGCATCGCTAAAGATCGTGACAAGGGAGCCATACCACAATTGGTGCATGGATAGAGCTTATCCGCATCCACGTACTTGAGGGCATGTCGCAGTGTCTCAGCGACTTCTTCAGGCGTTTCTATATGATCAGTCGCCACATCAATCGCACCCACCATAATTTTTTTTCCACGCACGCGCTCCAAAACTTCGAAAGGCACACGAGACCCGTGGCACTCTAGCGAGATGATATCGATATTAGATTGTTGTAGACGGGGAAACACAAGATCGTATTGGCGCCATTCAGGACCCAGTGTTTTTTTCCATTCTGTGTTCGCTTTGATCCCATAGCCATAGCACACATGTACTGCGGTTTCGCATTGTAATCCTGCAATCGCGATCTCCAAACAATCAATCCCCCACTCGTCGACTTCGTCGATAAACACATTGAAGGCAGGTTCATCAAATTGAATGATGTCAACACCAACTTCCTCCAGTTCTTTGGCCTCTTGATTCAGAATTTTAGCGAATTCCTGAGCCAGCTTTTTCCGACTTTTGTAGTGAGCATCGTACAGTGTATCCACCATTGTCATCGGGCCTGGGAGTGCCCATTTTATGGGTTGATCCGTCTGTTGGCGTAGAAATTTAGCATCTTCGAGAAAGACCGACTTGGGGCGACTGACTGGGCCAACGACTGTCGGAACGCTGGCATCATAGCGATTGCGAATTTTGACTGTTTTACGTTTTTCCATATCCACACCGTCTAGGTGCTCGATAAAAGTCGTGACAAAGTGCTGCCGTGTTTGCTCGCCATCGCTGACGATGTCGATACCAGCCTGTTGCTGCTCTTGTAATGTTACGCGCAGCGCATCTTGTTTGCCCTGAATGAGTTCCTGCCCGGAGAGTTTCCATGGTGACCATAGCTGATTGCTTTCTGCCAGCCAAGATGGTTTGGGTAAACTGCCCGCAGTCGATGTGGGTAATAAAAGGTTCATAATTATAAATGTGATGGTTTAGAATGCTCGCCTCAGCGAACGCTACTCGGAGATTTTTGACGATCTAAAGTGCTGCCCGTATACATTAAAATGCTTGTTGCTGGGCCCATTGCTGCAGGCGTGTGCGATACGGTTTGATAAAGTGTTCTTCTGCGAATTTACCCTGACTGATGGCCAACTGACTCCGCTCCTCGCGGTCGTAGACGATTTGCGTCCTCGAATAATCCGAGTGCTCTAAACTTGGCTGGTAATGATAACCGGCACGGGTATTGGCGTTGTAAATCTCTGGGCGATATATTTTTTGAAAGGTTTCCATCGTACTAATAGTACTGATCAGCTCCCTATTTGTGTAATCATTCAAAAGATCGCCGAAAAAGTAAAATGCTAGTGGTGCCACTGTATTGGGCGGCATAAAGTAGCGCACGTCTAAGCCCATTTTTTTAAAGTAGTTCTCGGTTAGCGAGGCTTCGTTCGGCTGGTATTCCTGCCCGAGTACAGGGTGTCGATTGGCGATACATGAATATCTTTTGTTGTTCGACACACTCAAACAAATGACGGGGCGTTTGTGGAAATTTTTCCGATAGGTTTCTGAGTTTACAAAATCTTGAAACAGCTTGCCATGCAGATCCCCAAAATCATCCGGAATACTCAATGCACGCTTTCCGAGATTGTGTTCGGGTAAACGCACACTGAAGTCATAGTCACGCACATAAGACGAAAAGTTATTACCCACAATGCCATCAGATACTTGCTGCAATGTGTGGTCTACAATCTTGGTTTTTAGGATTTCAATCGCAGGGAAGCTGTTGCGCGACCCATCGAGTTCAATACCAACAGAAATAATTTCTAATTTCAGGGAGTAACGATCCCTACTTGTATTGTCCCAATAGGCCAAGCTATTGAAACGAGCGTCCATCATGTTTAACGCATTCCGCAAATTTGACTGTCGTGCGTCCCCACGCGCAAGATTCGCAAAATTGGTGGTGACCCGAGTATTGTCCGCTGGACAATATTGCTCATCAAAGGGAATACACCGAATAGTATAGCTGAATTTGTTGTGCCCATCTTCTAAGCATTCAGTTAAGTTATCTGTATTTATTAATGCATGCATGATAAATCTGTGTTGTCGTCAAGAGTCCTCTTGCCTGCAGTCTGTCAGGGCAGATCGCTTAAACAAAGGAACCATCTGACAATAGAATAACACAGTTTATCGATGAATAAAAATGACATTTTTTCATCGTTCGATGAATTTAAAACATCGATCGAACTTTCGGTTTATTGGACATGCGATCCAAGCGCCGCTAA
>CAWVTP010000042.1:0-15902 GCA_963933035.1 uncultured Puniceicoccaceae bacterium
AATACAATTTTGATTTTGAGCAAGGCGATTCTGTGCACAGGAGGGCTGGAAGCCCAACCGTTGGCGAGAGAGGCTTGCCTGCATCACAGCAAATCGGTAATCTCGACACATGGGAAGTTTCCAGAGGCGCCCCTTAATGAGACAAATTCACTTCGAAATGTCCCAAGCAGTTACATCTATATCAGCAACTGAACGCCTACCATTTATGAAGCAATTTTTAAGCTTATGATACAAGCGTCCGCTGAACGTGTGTACTAAAAGGTAGCGCGCAGCGCACAGATCAAACCATCACTGATATTATTAGTGGTGGTGAGAGCCGGATTCGAACCAGCGAACTCAAAAGAGAACAGATTTACAGTCTGCGTGCTTTAGCCACTTGCATATCTCACCAATAAAACTTCAGAGTTAACAATTCATTCGCGATGCCAAGCCTATTTTTTATTTTTTTAACCCGAACGGTGTAAACGGACGTTTCGAGCATTCGAATTCTATTTGTAAGTAACTTTATTCCACCCACATTTTTAATACATGGCATTAGAAATGTGCTGGCTAAGAGGATACAAAAAAAGTGGTCCGATCTGCTGCGCATCCGTTTTTTTTTCCGGATCCCTCGCCCTTCAGCTGCCAAACACCTAGCTTAAGCTATTGCACTATCTGGGGTGCATCTACCTACGATTGATACAGCTTGATCACAGCGACCTAAGCTGCCTCAAGGGCACCTCTGGAAATCTACCATGACCGAGACGAAAGCAAAAGTTACTCTTTATGATAGACTTGCCGCTTGCTTTGCGTTGGCGAGAGAGCCTTGCCTGCATCACAGCAAATCGGCAATCTCGGCACATGGTAGATTTCCAGAGGTGCCCTAAAATGCATTTTTTAAAAAAACTCCATTGACGCCGCGATTCAACCTCTCTTTAAGTTACGCTTTGGTATGGCCAGATAGCTCAGTCGGTAGAGCAGAGGACTGAAAATCCTTGTGTCCCCAGTTCGATTCTGGGTCTGGCCACCATTCACTAGACAACCGAAGCGTCATTTTATCCGTTGTATAGGCAACACTGTTGTTGATTTGAATACAAACTGTGACGCTTACCTGCATCCACTTTTTCTATACCGAATACCTCAAGCGCATTATGTCTGCAGAAAAAGAGTTACAAGTACGCTATCAGAGCGAAGCACGTGCTCAAAGGTTTTACAAAAATCAAATGCTCAATCATTTGAACGAGCGCATGCTGACATTTATTCCTCAACAGGAAATGCTCTTTATTTCGACTGCTGATGCTACGGGTCATTGTGATGCCTCCATTCGTGTCGGGCCAAAAGGCTTCATCCACATTTTGGATCCTAAAACAATTGCCTATCCAGAATATCGTGGCAACGGAGTCTACGCCAGCCTCGGTAATATTGTAGAAAACGGCCACATCGGCTTACTGATGATTGATTTCTACGACAGTACAATTGGGCTTCATATCAACGGGCGCGCAGAAATTGTTAATCAGATGGCGAATATTCAGGACCCACTAGCTGAACGCTGGGTTCTGGTCTCAATCGATGAGGCCTATATTCAGTGCTCTAAACACATTCCCCGCCTAATCCCCACCGGCAAACACATTGCCTGGAATACGGATGATGACAAACTTAAGGGCGGCGACTTTTTTGATGTGCATAAAAGCCACTCATAATTTAGTTTGCATACGATCCAAACAGCTCAGCCACCCCACATCATTTTGATCGGATAGCCTGTGCGTACGCACGCGCAAAATAAGTCAGAATCATATCGGCACCAGCCCGGCGAATGGCCAACAATGACTCATCCCGACAACGCTCCAAATCCAACCATCCCCGCTCGGCCGCAGCAACGATTTGCGCATATTCTCCTGACACTTGGTAGGCCGCCAAGGGCCGCTTGGTTTGTTGGCGAGCGGCATGCAAGATGTCTAAGTAAGGACCCGCAGGCTTGACCATGAGTACATCAGCCCCCTCCTGCTCGTCCAACAATAGCTCGGACATGGCCTCGCGCGAGTTGGCAGGATTGAGTTGATAGCTGGCCTTATTTAAATAAGCGCCCGGTTGAAGGGCCTGCCCACTACCGACAGCATCCCGAAAAGGTCCATAAAATGCCGAGGCAAATTTTGCGGAATAGGCCATGATCGCAACCTGCTCATGCCCTAAATCATCTAAAGCTGCGCGAATGGCTCCCACTCGGCCATCCATCATATCAGATGGGGCGACAAAATCTGCACCTGCTTCTGCCGCCAATACCGCCATCTCCACGAGTCGCTCAACCGTGGCATCATTCAATAGATCCTTTTTTTGCGCATCCAGTAAACCATCATGCCCATGGCTGGTGTAAGGATCTAAGGCTAGATCCGTTATCAGGGTTAACTCCGGCAGAGCCTCTTTGAGTGCTCGAATTGCGCGTAAGATCAGGCCATTCGGATTGGTCGCCTCGCGACCATCATCCGTTTTTAGCCGCTGATCCAGACACGGGAACAGCGCTACTGCTGGAATCCCCAAGTTCTGCAACTCACGACAATTTTTCAACAATTGATCAATCGATAGTCGCTCCATACCAGGCATAGCTTCAATGGGCTCAGCTACCCCCTCACCATCGATCACGAATACAGGCTGAATCAAATGCTCGACGCCTAACTCAACTTCGTTAACCAGGCCTCTAATAGCTGCGGATTTACGTAGGCGGCGCGGACGATGGAGCAAATTTAACTTAAAGGATTGATTGGATTGAGCAGCCATAAACTTTTTTTGAAATCAAGATGCAATGCACCATACGTAGCAGACTGAGCCAGCTTCATGCAACCTTAACCCGCAAATGGGCCGCAATATAACAAGAATTTCCAAACTAGAATAATATGAGCCCAAGATGCCAGCGCAATAGGCTTGTACCAAATTTCAAAGCCACTAAACAATTTACATGGAAAATTATGACATACGCCCCATCGGCAATCGCGTCTCAAAATGGGGAGAGGGTCCCATTTGGTGGGACGAAAAGCTCTACTATGTTGACATAGAGGGCCATGCCATTGTCGAACTTGATCCAGACAGTGGCCATGAACGCACTTGGAATGTTGGAGAGCGCGTCGGCACCATCGTCCCGATGCTTGATGGCCGATGGATTTACGCCGGTGATAGCGGTATATATGCCATCGATTTACAAAGTGGACAAAAGAAATTACTAGCGGATCCTGAAGCAGCCTTGCGATCTAAAAATCGCTTCAATGATGGCAAGTGCGATCCTGCAGGACGTTTTTGGGTGGGGAGCATCAGCCTGATAAAAGCTCCCGGCAGCGCCAATCTTTACTGCCTAGATACGGAGGGCGCGCTGACCTTGCAACAAGCTGGCCTCACAAATTCCAATGGTATTTGCTGGAGCCTAGATCACAGTCAACTGTATCACATCGACACCCCAACACGGCAGATCCGTGTCTATGAGTATTCGATCGAAACCGGGCAAATCGAGCAAGGTCAGCTTTGCATTGATACGGCCGCGTACGGCTTTGACAGCTCCCCGGATGGGATGACGATTGATCGCGCAGGACGCCTATGGGTGGCTTTCTGCCACGGGGGCTGTGTTGCCTGCTTTGATCCCAAGGCTCAGTATGCTTTGGTCGAACGCATTACAATCCCCTGTGTAGAAACAACGGCTTGCTGCTTCGGCGGACCTGATCTTAAACGTTTGTTTGTGACAACTGGTCAGCATAAAACACTACAAGAAAATGCGGCTGGGCGAGTATTTGTGATCGATGGTCTCTCCACACAAGGGCTACCCACATATCCCTATCGCGGCTCGATTGCCTAGCGTATTACACAAAAATCATGCGCTTCCATCTGCGAGAATTCGTCACCGCTTTGCTATGGCTGGCCTGCACCAGCTGTAGTGAATTCGAGACTAATGTGGAGCGCGGTGCACGCACGCAAACGCTCTACTACGGATTGGGAACCGAGCCTGCAACCATTGATCCCCACTTAGCGACTGGGCTGACCGAGTTCAATGTGATGCTGGCCTTGTTTGAAGGCTTAGTCAACATTGACGCCAAAACAGGCACAATTGTACCCGGTGTCGCCACATCATGGCAACAATCCAAAAATGGACTGCGCTATACTTTTCATCTCAACCCAGCTGCTCGCTGGTCGAATGGCGATCCGGTAAGCGCAAAGGACTTTTGTTTCGCTTACCAGCGAATTCTAAGTCCGCAATTAGGGGCACCCTACGCCTACATGCTGTACCCAATTCGAGGCGCTAAAGCCTTTCATACGGGCAAAACAAATCAATTTAATACCGTCGGCGTACAAGCGATCAATGCCCACACACTTGAAATCGAACTGGAACAGGCCACGCCCTACTTCCTAAGTTTGCTCACACATAATACTTGGTGGCCAGTTCATCCTCAAACAATTCTAGCCCATGGCCGCTCAACTGATCGGCTGGCACCCTGGACCCAGCCTGAGAATTTTGTTGGCAACGGCCCCTTTCGCTTGCAAGCTTGGCGCCTCAACCATCGCCTCTCGGTCGACAAAAACCCGTATTATCACGGCAGAGACTCCGTTAAATTAAATGGGATTCATTTTTTACCGATCGAGCAAAATGCTGAGGAACGCGCCTTCCGAGCTGATTACTTGCACCTGACCAGCTCAGTGCCCATTCATCGGATCGACTGGTATCGGAAGCACCTTCCAGATCACATGCGCACCGAACCAGCGCTGGGCGTTTACTACTACGTCTTCAACACAGCCAAGCCCCCTCTAGACGACCCCAGGGTTCGCCGTGCGCTGGCCTATGCCATTGATCGTGAAGCTCTGACCCAACACATTTTAAAAGCGGGTCAAGTACCCGCCTATCACTTCACCCCCCCGAACACTGGCGCGTACTCAATTACAGCTCAATTTCAATACGATCCCGAGCGAGCTCGCCGTTTATTGGCTCAAGCTGGCTATCCCCAAGGACAGGGATTCCCCGTATTCGAATTAACGTACAATACCAGTGAAGCGCATCGAACACTGGCAGTAGCGATTCAACAAATGTGGCACAAGGAATTGGGCATTCAAATCCGCCTGTACAATCAGGAGTGGAAAGCTTATCTAGCAACGCGCCAAGCCAAAGACTTCGAACTACTGCGAGCGGCTTGGTTTGGTGATTACAATGATCCGTACACCTTCTTAAGTCTGGCAGAGAGCGACAATGGCAACAACCCCAGTAATTGGAGCGATCCTCGTTATGACCAATGGATGGGCTTGGCCGCCAAAACTTTGGACCCCGCCGAGCGCCTAAGCTACTTCCAACGGGCAGAAAGCTATTTAATGGAAGAGATGCCCTTTATGCCGCTTTACTTTTACGTAACCAATCGGCTAATTCATCCCAGCATTGAAGGATGGTATCCCCATATATTGGATTATCACCCCTACCAATCCCTTTCCATCAAACAGCTCTAAATGCGCAAAACACCAGCGAACCGCTCCCTCTATGTTCAGCATTAGCCTCAGACGTATTGTGCAGGCCATTCCCACTCTGTGCTTCATCGCAACTGCAACTTTTTTGCTTTTGCGGCTAGCACCCGGAGGTCCCTTTGATCAGGAAAAAGCACTGGCGCCTGAGGTGAAAGCACAAGTAGAAGCCTTCTACGGTCTCGATCAACCGCTCTGGCAACAATACCTGCACTACCTGGGAAATCTGCTGCAGGGAGAACTCGGGCCCTCCTACAAATATGCTGGCTGGCAGGTTGAGCGCATCATCGGGCAGAGCTTTCCCGTATCACTGGAACTCGGCTGCTGGGCTTTTTTGGTCGCCTTAGCTATCGGCCTGCCGATCGGCATTACGGCCGCCCTAAATAAAGGATGCATCCTAGATCAACTATTAATGCCCACCAGCGCACTCGGCATCTGTTTGCCCCCATTTGTTTTAGGGCCAGTTTTACTCCTCATTTTTAGTTCCACTTGTGGATGGCTGAATCCACTCGGTTGGCACAGTGCGAGCGATCGCATCTTACCAGCCCTGACGATGGGGACTTTTTATGCGGCTTTCATTGCCCGCTTAATGCGTGCTAGCTTGCTTGAAGTGCTGCAGCAAAATTACATTACCAGCGCCCGAGCCAAGGGTTTGAACCCGGCCCGTGTGATTGGACTCCATGCAGTGCGTAATGCACTGCACCCTGTTTTGGCCTATCTGGGACCCACTCTAGCGGGTCTGATTACCGGTTCGTTTGTGATTGAAAGTATTTTTTTTGTACCTGGATTGGGTCAGTTTTTTGTTCAAGCTGCCTTTAACCGCGACTACACCCTCGTCATGGGGACCGTTCTGTTCTATGCGGTCTTGATACTCTGCTTCAACTTACTAGTCGATCTGATCCAGATGTGGCTGAACCCTAGGAGTCGCGATGCATAAGCCTGCCAAAGAGCTTCTTAAAGATCACATGTCACGCACCAGAAAAAAATCCTACTGGGGGCTCTACTGCTTTCTGCTAATCGCGGCCCTATGCTGGCTGGTGCCAATTTTTTCCAGTCACAACATCCAAGAAACCAACTTAGCAAAGGGCGCACAAGCACCCTCATTGGAGCACTGGTTTGGCACCGACGACCTCGGGCGTGATCTTTTTATTCGCACCTTGGCTGGTGGGCAAGTCTCCATCGGTGTCGGACTGGCGGCCACGCTGGTCGCCCTAATAATCGGCCTTCCATATGGATTGATTGCGGGCTATTATGCTGGACGCATCGATAGCCTCATGATGCGGTTTGTCGATGTGCTCTACGCGCTCCCCTTTACCATCATTGTGATATTACTGACGACTCTTTTAGGGAGAAGTATCGCGCTCTTGTTCATCGCAATCGGTGCCGTCGAATGGTTGACGATGGCACGCATTGTCCGAGCCCAAACGAGCGCAATCCGTCAAAACACCTACATCAGCGCCGCGCGCACGGCCGGCTTATCCCATCGCCAAATTATCCGCCAACACATTTTCCCAAATTGCATTGGGACGGTCATCGTTTACAGCGTCCTCACCATACCAGCGGTCATCTTACTGGAGTCCACCCTCAGTTTTTTGGGCTTAGGCATTCAGCCACCCGCCAGTTCTTGGGGGGCCCTCATTAGCGAAGGCGCCAAAAAATTAGACGTCTATCCATGGCAAATCCTTTTTCCTACAGCCCTGTTTAGCCTAACATTGTTCGCCCTGAATCAACTCGGAGAAAATCTCCGAGCGCACTATGATGTGAATCAATGAATGCGATAAGCGCTCGCAATAGCATTTATTAGAACTGGCTCGCTTGCATCTGCTCGGCAGCCAAATTGAGTACAGACTGACTAACACGTTCAATTCCAATGCGACAGATACGACTTGCCGGATAAATGTCTTGCGCGATCAGGTAATTGTTTAGCGCAGCCGCGTACCGACTAGCTACTTCGCCATCCTCCGCACGATCCAGCAAACCGACGAATTTAGCCACTCGAGGAGCTAATTTCGCTCGCACCCGGTTCATCGGAGCATCATCCGCATCCGCCTCAAAAGCCAATTGAATCAGTTCCCATGCAGCAAAATAGGCCCCCTGGTTGGCCATTTCCTCTGACTGTGCAATCAATAAGTCAACACGTGCCAAAACATCCACAACCTGCATGAGCTTTTGCTTACGCTCGTTATCATTTGCTAGCGCAAATCCCAACTCCATACGATTGGTATAAATTCCACGGCGGTCTCCCCGCTTCAATAAGTCGTCGAAAATCTGAACGCCTTGCGAACTGGCAGTCGCCAATCGATTGGTCTCGGTTTGAAAATCGCGAATTGTGGGATTTGTGGGCCAGACTTTGATCGCATTGGCCAATTCCTCGCGGGCGGATTTAATGTCGCCAGCATTACGATACTGCGCGGCAGCAAAGACTGACATATCGCTGACGCTCATAGCCGAGTCAATCGAAGCCCTCATTCGTCCAACAGGAAAATCTTGAGCCAATTCTGCTAGCGTTCCGATCATTTCCCGAAGGCCCTGGTAATCCTTCACATTCGCTAGCTCCTGTGCTTCCAACATGCTGCGATACAGATCTAAAAATTGGCGACGCTGCTGGGTGGGAATTCGATCTAGCTCCAGCAAATGCTCGCCCAAGAAAAAAGTCTCCTGCACCCGCTCAAGTGCAATCAGTCGCCGCCCCTCAGACTCGGCAGTCAGTACTGCATCGACACCCACTCGGACATCATTGATGGCCTCGCGTGCCATAAAAAGCAAAGAATCAACCGTAAAACTCAAATCACTATTTGGAATGAAGGCATTCAACTCCTCCTTACCTACTTCCAATTTTTGCTGCGAGCCTTTAAATATCAGCTGATAAAAACTCGCCAATATTTGCGCGTGATGAAAGCGCCGCTGCATGATAAAACTAACAATTTGGCTTTGAAATTGTAATTTTGCTTGAATGGCCGTCGCTGCAGCTTGGCTTTCCAGTAGCGCAATTTTAGCTTCGGTTTCGGCTAAATCCAGCGCTCTAAAATAGGCCTCTTGCCCGCTCTGACTGGAGTCAATCTCTTTGGTAACTGCAGCATCTTTTTCTTTGCTGCTATTTGAGCGCTCTTTCTGCTCTTTCAAACGCTCCACTACCCGATTACGGTTGGCCACAATTTCCTGCTGTAGACTGCGCACTCGTTGCAGTTCGGTTTCAGTGATCGCTTTTCCGCGCATTTCCTGACGAATACGCCAAGCATTGAAGACTTGATTGGCCACAATTGAAGCATTGCCCCCATCTCGGTCGTACTCTGAGGCTTTAAAAAGTAAATTCCAAGCTTCGGATAAAGTTTCAGCATCCGGCAGATTTCCAACAGAGAGTAAATCTTCAACTTGCTGCAAAACCTGCCCATACGCAACCGCTTCCTCAGCAGGTGAAGCCAACAAAAAACGCTCAAATCGCGCCCGAAAGACTCGCTGATTGGCCAACTGAAAGCTACGTCCTTTCCACTGAAAACTTCCCTCTTGAAAGTCCATAGAATCACTGGATGGATCGAAGGCTTTCTGCGCCATCTTTTGAAACGTTTCACTTTCGAAAGACCCGCTGCTAGGCGCTGAAAAGCCATAGCCCATTTGAGTATTTTGAGTTTGCGGCTGCTTCGGTTGGGCGTTGCTAGGCACATAGCCCTGCGCCGCCGCAAACGCGGCAACAACGATTTGCGCCCAACTAATATTTACGTAAATCCTCCACATACACAAGACCTCCTTTTTTCACACTAATCAGCATTTCATAACGTTGACCATTCAGCACATTCTCTGGCAACTCGGCCGGTATAAAAATCGGTAGTCGATGCGGACTGTTATCCGGTAGAACTGCAAGTATACGCCCCACTTGCGGATCCCATTGCAGCTGACTATCAATCTGAGCTCGCAAAACATACTGATTACCCAAGAAATCAGCAGAGCTCTCAGAAAATTGGGCTGCAGGAAATGGATCAAACTTAGCATAGGCATCTCCTTTGAGCGCAAGCAAAATTAATCCCAAAAACAAGGCTCCTAACAAGCCATAATGCCAAGGCTTCAAGTCACGCAACTGCTTAATAATCATATTCACTGAAAAATTTATAACGGACGCTTTTGAATGCAGCCATAAAACACCAAAAATGCTCCAAAAATAGCATGGAGTCCGAGAATTAAGGAGGCAAGCCCTGTATTTGGAATCAATTCATTGGATTCCAGTCGGAAAGCATCGTATAGACGCGTATCAATCATCGTGGCAAAGTAGCCCGCCCAAGCCCAGTATGCGATAATAAAGGGCCGGCACAGATCTACTAAGCCTTCAGGCAAAGCCAAGACAATCCCCGAAAGCGGCAATTGAAACCCCACTAAGTAGACAGATAATAAAGACGCTTTTTCAGCAGAGGCTAAAACGGCGGACAAGCCCAAGCAAACCAAGGTCATTGAAAAACAGGCCAAGATTAAAATGAGCGACTGCCCGAGTAAAGGACCGGGAAAGTCACAAACCGTTTTCACAAAAACAGTCATCCAAAGCCCTTGTAAGCAGGCAATTGATCCGCTGAAAATAAGCTTACTTATAGCATAAGCGTAGGGATTGAGTCCCGCAAAACGCTCTTTTTCGTAGAGGGTGCGCTCTGCGGCAATCTCGCGCGCTCCGTTATTACTGCCAATGAGCGTCAACAGAATCACCTGAAACAGAATCAGTCCTGTAACTAGCGACGCGGTTTGAATCGCATCCATCCTAAAACGTAGGCTACTCTCAATGCGTTCCAAAAAACCGCCGTCATGAGTTAAAGCCAAGCCCCTAAGCTCTGGCAAACCATCCCATGCAAAGATCGCGACCAGCAAAGGGAAGCCTAAAGTAATCGAAAGTGTGAGCATCCAATAGGCTCGATCGCGAACAAACAGCAGTGCCCGCCGCTTGAGTAAAGTCTGCACTTGATCTCGCATCTTCGGCCGCTGCTGCAGACAGGCACTGGTTGCTTCCGCTTTATCTGAGACCGATGGTTGCTCCCGGGCCCAGCGATCATTCCATTCCTCCACGGTATGTTGACTCAAACGGTCGTACAACTGAAGGGGATCGCTAATCGAAAAATACTTTTTAAGCGCGCTTAAATGACCCTGAAATACAACAGCACCTTCATAGACAACAGTAGTCGTGTCGAAATAGTCCAATTTATTTAAATTATGGATAATGCAAATAAAGGCCTTTCCCGACTCATCACGCAGGGATTGCAGCATTTCCAAAATACTGTCCTCAGAACGAGGATCTAGGCCACTGGTCACTTCATCACAAACAATGCAATCAGGATCAGCGATCAATTCGATCCCCAAGCCTAAGCGCCGCAATTGTCCTCCACTTAGATTGGCCACCCGCGTATCTCGACATGCTTCAAGCCCAATGCGTTCCAGGCTGGTATCAAAGCGTTGCTGGCGAATCGCAGGATCCAGCACTTGTAATTCCAACGCAAATGAAAGCACTTCTGCAACTGTTAGCTGGGGCGCAGCAATACTAAATTGTGGCACAAAGGCTAAGCGACCGCTTAGAGCCGTATCTGATTCGATCGCTTGTCCTTGAAAGTTGGTATGGCCCGTCGAGGGCAAAATACTCAACATAGCCTTTACTAGGGTTGTTTTCCCACAACCTGAAGGCCCAATGACAGCGTGCATGCCTGCTAGTCCAAAGTGGGCAGATGCATTATTTAAAATACACTTCTGAGGATTGCCGAGGTAGACCGATAGCTGTTTACAAGTAAGCATAGGGGTGGTCATTTTTATGTTTTACCTATCGATGAATTGCTAGCATAATTTGCGTTATGAATCGTTTACTTAGTTGGCTAGTGCTAATTTCAATCGCCCATCTACCAGAATCCTACGCACTTAGTGTCAAAAGTAATGCGCTCAAAAACCCCAGTCTTTTTCTAATTGAATTCCCCTCATCAACTCGTACATTCCTCGCACGTGCCAACTCTATCGTGCATATTAGTTTGCACGACTATATTACACCGCCTTATGAAGTTGTCGAACTCACCATCGATGTGAGCGGGCAATCACTTTTACGAATCTACCACAGCCATATGTTGAGCACAGCTGAACTCACAGAGGCTTTAGACAGCAAAAAGGCCATCCCCACCAGTGCTGCAAAATTCGGACAGCCAATTGGGCAAGCCATCCAAAGAGTGGAACAAAAATTGAACCCGTTGCTAGATATTCCGACGACAACGACTGTAGTCAAAGAATACCCGACTGCAACACATGCCAAAAATATAGAATACCGAATAAGTCGTCAGCAGGAACTCATTGATCTCTATCAGTCGCTTCTGCAACGCTGGGGCGGAGAGCGCATCGACAGTTCCGATAGCTTATCGATCGATAAAAAGACTGGCGAAATCACTCCCGGCGAATCCAACCAGTCGTCTCAAAGACTTCAATTAGGTGGCAGCATTTTCACCATCGAGAATTAAGGGCAGCGCTGACAATCTGCCATGAAAAAGCTTTTCTTATGTGTAATCGGTCTACTGTCTATGTTTGGGCTTGCCGTTTTCGGGCTATTGAGGCATCCAGACAGCCAACTAAAAATTGCGCTCAGCTTCTTGCCGACCAATAGTAGCCTTGCTGCCATTAAAGTCGACGGGATATCCATATCCTGCCAGCATCTAAAAATCCCTCTTGAAGGCGATGGATCTATAGAAATTGAGACCGTCCGCGCCCAATACGACTTTTGGGAATCCATCAAAAGTCGCCAGCTTCAACTAATTGATTGTGATGTCGATAGGCTGATTATAAAGCCCCCCAGCAAAACAAAATCTCTAGTTCGGACGCAAAGCCCTAGCCATCCACGCCCATCGCAAGTACCAGCCGTCCCACAATCGCCAGATCTCAAGATACCACCGCTATCGATTCGAAACTTACAATTAACGGGAGCCCTGGTTTTAAAAGATCAACTCGATAGCCAATTTAGCCTTGAGGCGAAAAATTTTGGGCCGGATCTAGTCAGCGAGGTGAACCTGACTGCCTTGACTGAATTCGCAGCCCAGCAAATGTTCCCAATTGATCCAGTCGAAACGAACTTAGAGGGGCGCTTAAAAATTACTAGTAATGGACAGATCCAAGTCCAAAACATCGATCTCAATGGTCGTTCCAAAGACCTAAGGGCGCGTATCAAAGTACAGAACTCGCCAGACGCTGAAAATCGTATGCAGTGGAATGCCGCCCTGCACTATGCTGTTGATACTGCCAAAGAATTCAAATTAGGAGACACAGCCCTGGAAATCCAAAATGCTCATCTAATTCTGAATGGAAGCCTACAAGTCGGACTCGCAGCCTCTATTGACCATGCAGAATTGGAAATAGTTACCATCCCCTTTGGAAAGATCGAAGTCAAATCTCGGCAAAGTATCCACTACCCTAAATTTAAAGATATAAATGGTGAGCTGTGCTCAATTCGAATTCCCCAACTGGGCTTGTCAGCTTTCAATCGCTACTTGCCTCAGGGCTACTCGCTCAAATCGAATACGGTGGCCAGCCACTTAACTCTCAACAAAAATCAGGATCAATACGCACTCCGAAGTAAAAAGGCAATTGATTGGCATGCCATCGAGCTCATAGGCCCACATGGCCCCATGACCACTTGGGCTGATTCTGTAAAAATGAGTCCTGAAATTTCCTTTAACTTACCTGAGTCACTGGCTGTAGCAATTCCCGATCTCACCATTAGCTATAAATCAAAGCCCCTGTTAAAAACACAGGTCGAGGCGAAGGGCCAGCTAAGCCAACTAGCCGCCGCTAACTTGGACGCTCAATTTTCTGTCATGCACGATGGGATCGCTGACTACAGCGCCCCCAAAGACCTCAATGTTTCGGGTACACTGCAATACCGCCCGAGCCATGAATGGCCCCTTCGGCTGACAACCCAGTTAATCCATAAGCAGCAAACACCTAGCCAGGATTCGCTGGAGCTGCGTCTACAATCAAAATTCGTACCGCAAGGGCACTTCCCGATAAAGGTGCAGGCGTTTATGGGCCAGCAGTCGACTCCAGGTAGTGAGTTCCAGCTAGATGCTACGCTTGATCTAAGTCGGCATCCCGTTAAATTTAGCGCACAGATCGAAAGCCCTAGGAGTCAGTTGAGCGACCTGACACGATGGATCGAGCGCCTCAAAGCCAAAAAAAATCCTCAACACACGTCTCCAGTCATCCAGAGCTCAGATCCGGTGCCGCAAAAAACGAGTACGCTCAACCCCAAAGCGACTTGGGGAGCCATAGAATCCGAGGTGACGGCACAGCTACAAAATTTTGCCATCAGTCCACAACATGTAATCTCCGAGCTGAACTTGAAAGGTTCGAGCACCCCGCATTCTCTCAACATCCAAGCTTTTCAAGCCAAGCGCGGTGACGCAAGTATTGTAGCCACATTACGTAGCGATTATAAGCATGCAGCAACACCCCACTACAGCAATCAACTCGATTTAAGTTTTAAAAACATCCAAGCTCTGGACTTCTTATCGCACCAACAAAGCTGGAAAATCGACGGTTTCTTTGAAGGTGCGCTTACAATAGATGGCCAAGCAGATGATTGGTTACAAGCGTGGAAAAATAGCTTAGGCCGCCTATCCGTGCGCTCCCAAAATGGTCAAATCGAACTCCTAGAACTCAGTCGACGTAAGTCGCTGGGAATTGCTGGAGCCGGCTTGCTTGGATTTGGTTTGTCCGCATTACTCGATCAACCAGAAATCCATAAAAAAACCCAAGCAGGGATTGCGCTAGTTCCCTATTTTAAGCAGATCGATTACCAAGTTATCGAATTGGAGTGTGTGCGCGAAACCCTAGAATTAATAGATATTCCAAGGCTTCAGCTCCTCAGTCCGGAACTCCGTATAGAGGGCTTTGGTGCTTTAGGTGCTCAGCCCATACAATATCTACTCCAGCAACCCTTACTGTGCGAACTCAGCCTAGCCTCCAAGGGACCGATCCTGGAATCACTGCAAGTTCTCGACCTGATAAAGAGTATATCTGATGCGGACAATTTTTTTGACTGGAAGCAAACATTTGAAATCTCTGGTAGCTTAGAAAAGCCAAACACGGATTCATTTTCCGATTTTTTTCAACAAGAAGCGCGCAACTTTCTGCGTAGCCCTGATCAGACGACCGAACCCAGCAAGCCAACAATCGACCTCGAAAACGGGATCGACGTTTTAGAAAAACTTTTTTCACTCTAAAAACTGTTCGCCTCCCTGAGGAGGATGGAATGGACGAAAACAGCTCCAATACCAACCTTAATAATATCTATATGACGACCGCACAAACCCATTCAGATGCATTTGACAGCGTCGAAGCTGCCATTGCTGATATTGCAGCCGGCAAAATGGTGATTGTCACCGACGACGAAGCCCGAGAAAATGAAGGGGATCTCGTCATGGCTGCCTCCAAAGCCAGCACAGAGTCCATTAACCAAATGATTCTACATGCACGGGGACTGATCTGCGTCCCTATGATGGGTCATCAATTACGCAAATTGGGTATCAGCCCAATGGCTTCCGAAAATCGTGAGTCCCATCAAACTGACTTTGCCATTTCAGTCGATGCGGCCGAAGGCATCACCACTGGCATCAGTGCCTACGACCGGGCCCGTACCATTCAGATTCTGAGCAATCCGAATACACATCCAGAGGAGTTGGTCCAACCCGGGCACATATTCCCACTACGCGCCAAAGATGGAGGGGTCCTACAACGTGCCGGTCATACCGAGGCAGCCGTTGACTTGGCCCAGCTAGCCGGCCTCAATCCAAGTGGAGTGATTTGCGAAATACTCAATGAAGATGGTAGTCTGGCTCGAGTTCCAGATTTGGTAAAGTTTAAGCAAAAGCACGGATTAAAGATGATTTCGATCGCTGACTTGATCGAATACCGCCACACGCGAGATCGTTTGGTGGAACGCGTTGTGAGCAGGCCCTTTGAGTCAGAATTTGGCAGCTTTGACCTGCACTTATTTAGAAGTATTTTAGATGGACGTCAGCATATCGCACTGACAAAAGGACAACTTGATGCCAGCCCCACATTGGTACGTGTTCACAGTGAAAATATTTTAGCAGATCTTTTGCGCTCAAAATCTGCCAATGGTTACAACTCCCTTCACCATTCACTAGAAATCATTCAAGAAGCTCAGAACGGGGTCTTGCTCTATATTGAGCAACCGCAAGGAGGCATCCGTATTGAATCAAAAGATTCCCAAAGTATCCAAGCCAGTAAAATGGATTTTCGAGACTATGGCATTGGTGCTCAAATACTGGTCGCGCTGGGCTTGAAAAAAATACGGCTCTTGAGCAATACCGAACGCAAAGTGGTTGGATTGGATGGCTATGACCTCGAAATCGTCGAACAGATAAAGATCTAGTTAAGGGCACCTCTGGAAACCTCCCATGTGCCGAGATTGCCGATTTGCTGTGATG
>CAWVTP010000043.1:0-15810 GCA_963933035.1 uncultured Puniceicoccaceae bacterium
CGTATTTCACATCCGGCTGCAGGTAGCCGTCTTCATAGACTTCGTTCCAAATGCCGACCGTCACGAACTTGCGAGCGTCACGCTTGAGCACTTCTTCCTTCGCCAGCTCCAGCGCCTTGGCATATACGTCCGGCGTGCAACCATGATAATAAAGCATGCGCTGCGGGCCCCAGTGACGCCAATCTTCGCGAACGGTCAGAGTCGGGAAAAAATGATCCTTCCCCCAGACCTGATACATCTTGTCCCAGAAAATTTTGTGCGAGGGCATCATCACTGTTTCATAATCCGCTTCGTGCAGCTCGCCGGTTCGGATCTGTCCGTTTGGCAGTTCATACTCAATCGGTGTGACCGTCTCGAGTGATTCGTCCGCATCCGTCACATAGGTAAAACAACCGTCGAAACCGAGCCCCTTAAACCATTTGGAGAACTGTGGAAGAATCGCGCCCAAGGCCATATAGACTTCATCATGCCCGTAAGTCTTGGCAATCGCGCGCTGCCCCAGCACCCATTCGCGAATCCGTTGATCTTTCTCTGCCTTCGTACCCTCGCCGCCATGTTCATTCATTAACACGCCGGGCGCGTGAATGATGATGGCTGGCTTGCCATCAATTTTGTAATAATTCGGCTGATTGAGGAAATTCTCACAGGCGTATTCCATGGTGCCTTCCGGAATCCAGGCCTTGCCGTGATTGGTCCACATTGCGAGGAACTCAATTTTCTTTTCAAAGCGATTGGTTGCGACAGGCGCTCCACCGGTTTCCGCTTTGCCTAGAAAGCCCTCTTCGATCGACTCGTTGATGCTTCGGTGACGCGGCGAGTTGTCGAAGGCCTCTTTTGATGTCGATGGATACCAGTCAAACATCACCAGGTTAATGCCTGCCTCGCTCATCCATTTGACATGCCAATCCATCACATCCGGATCGGCCAAGCGCGAATAATAAATCCCATTGTGCAAACATTCCGGATCGGTCGGATCGTAGAGCAAGGGCATGCGCAGCGGTTTACCAAAGGCAAGCTCGGGCATGTGCTTGCCGCCTGGATTCCATGCAGGAAAGTTCCAAACTGCCACCGTCCAGTCGGATTCCTTCATATCGGCAATCGGCCCCGCCTTCTGCTTGGAAACATCGATTCGATGCACCTCCGGGTTAAGCACTTCACCATCTGCGGCGAGCCAGGGTTTTTCTTTTGAAAAACGAATGACTATGTCTTCAGCCTCTGCACAAGCTGAGAACAACGAAATCGCGATTAGACTTAGGGTAACTGTTTTCATCGTAAATATTTTTTTAAATGCAAATCGAACGGGCACTTAACCAGTCAGGAACGGACATTGAAATCACCCTGAGCGTGGAACGGGCTTTACTAAGCACTATATATATCAATGGATCAACATAGTGTCCTATTTAAATGGATGTATTTAGCTACGCGGCTTGCCGGACTCAAACGACAGTCCCCAAGCTGCAGCTCTGTTAACGATGTCACTGACATCCGCCTGACGATAGATTTTAAAGCGTTGCAGTTCGCCTTCAAACTTCCGCGGAGAAATCTCAAGCGGATCGATCTCGCCAGTCGGATCTGCCCCGAGCGTGACTCCTCCGATGCCTTTATGTATGACATGCAGCGGCCACATGACCTGCTCTTCTGCAACTAAGGTGCCATTCACCCACAAAGACATCATATTGTGATAGTTCTTTACCTGAGCGACGATGTGCACCCACTGCCCTGTGAACGATCGCTGACTATCGAGAAACTGCAGGCGATGCCCATTTTCCTTTAATACGAACCCCGGGCAGCCTCCGTCGAAATATAACATCAAGCCGCGATACGCATTGCCATGAGCTACGATCACACCGTCGGCAGTCGGTCGCACCAGTGCTTCGATCACGTAACTCCCCTTCTCCGGTGTGACCTGTTTATTCCAGGGAAATTCAACGGTCGTGGTGCCATCAAACGACAATGCAGCACCGCTAAGCCCCTTGTCCAGCTGGCCGCTGTGGATAGTCGGATGATTCTGGATCGATGATTGGTCTTTAACCGCGGACAAATCACTCACATTAAAATCCACATCACACAGCAACCCGTCCTTCACGCCCCACTCCGGCTCAGGCCGTGGACGCGGAACCATCTTCTTATAACCGGTCTCTTGTTTTAATTGCTCCAATCGCTCCTGCATCTCCTGTAGCAAAGGCGCATGCTCTGGGGAATGGATTAGATTAGTCATCTCATACGGATCTTTTTCTAAATCATACAGCTCATCGATGTCGTCGATATCTGGATACGTTGAATAAACATAGCGTTCAGTGCGAACCGACAAAATACGCGGAAGTGTTGGAATCAGATCACGCCAATACGTGAACAAATACGAATCTCTCCAAGGTGTTTGCAGCGCTTGATTAAACAAGGGCAGGATCGACTCGCCTTGCATAACCTCAGGGGCTGGAACACCCGCGATGTCTAGAATCGTAGGGCCGACATCAATGTTCAAAACCATTTGCTTCAATGTGGACTGCGCGGGAATGCTGCCAGGTAGGCGCATGATCAGCGGGATACGCATCGACTCATTATAATGCACCCGCTTATCCCCACGCCCATGCTCACCCAGCATGTAGCCATTATCACCTGCAAAGATAATGGCGGTGTTGTCCAGAATGCCTTTCTGCTCCAAGATCTCGTAGAGCTGACCAATCCCATCATCCACAGCGGCGATACTTCTTAGATAGTCCTTGGTATTCGGATGTGCTCCGTTCTCCGGCGTGTAAGCTCTAGGGATTCGTTTCGCAGGCGCGGAATACGTGTCATTATCGCGCAGTCGATACAAGGCCTCACGACCACGGTTCACTCGCTGCCACTCTGGCTTGTCGGACAAGTCATCGAAAAAGCTGTCACGCTTCGGCACCACGGCGCCCGCATACAAATCTTTATCCCGCTGCGCTGGAGTAAACGGCTGATGCACCGCCTTATGGGACAGATATAAACAGAAAGGCTGGTCGGCATTTTGATCGATAAAATCGACTGCATACTGAGTGAGTTCGTCGGTAATATAGCCAGGGTTTTTGACCGTCACACCGTCGATATTTAACTCATTGCCATTGTATTTACCCTGACCAGAAAAAGAGATCCAATGATCAAAACCTTTACGCGGTGCATTGCTATGATCCATGTGCCACTTGCCCATGAACGCGGTTTTATAGCCATTCGCTTGCAGCACCTGCGGAAAAGACGGCGTCTTATCCGGGTTGAACTCGCGGCCTTCGACATTGGTATTCACCCCATTCACATGTGGATACGTCCCGGTAAGAAAACCTGCCCGCGCCGGTGCACACATTGAAAGCGTCACAAAGCTATTTTCAAGATGCACGCCTTCGTCACGAATACGATCCAGATTGGGCGTTTCCAAAAACGGATAGTGCCCCATGAATCCCATCGCATCGAAACGTTGGTCATCCGTCAGAATAAACACGATATTTGGCCTGCCCTGTCCTCGACTCTGAGGCGAGCTCAGATCGGACTCGAAGGGAGCTTGTTGAAGGGGCCACTGGGCAAATGCGTCACACGCAAGTAAACAGAACAGTGCAATCAATACTCTTCGAATCATTATATACATAATAGGTTGAACGACTCAGTGATACTTCCAGCGTGGTTGGTTAGATATCCAGACTTCTTCATAGACTTCATCTGTGTGTTATACTTCGACGGAGCATCGGAAAAACAGATATTCCCGTCCTGCACTCAATACGACCACTATCAACAACGCCAGCGCCCAATTTAGACAAAAAAAGCCACAAGTCAATCAATCATTATATCTAGAGGCAAAAATACGAAAAAAACGAGCCATTTCGAATCCCCTAAATTCATATTGTGCCGTGCCACTTCAGCAAACGTCCGTCGTGCTGGCTATGACTCTGATCTGAGGATCTGAACGTTTGCTAAATCTGCACGCCACAACTACCGACAAAACATGAACTTGACTTTGCATTCGGTCAAAACACTATAAATTAGAAGTTTACATATGTATATTAAACGAATCATTGCCACTGCGCTCAAAAAATCGCTCAAGCTCTTTCCCGTCTGCGTCGTGACGGGTGCACGCCAAACAGGCAAAAGCACCCTGCTAATCAATGAGTTGGCTGAATATACCTACATTACATTCGACGACCCGCTGCAGCGAGATTTTGCTAAATCAGATCCCGTGGGATTTCTGAGCTCTTTTGCCAACAGCAAGGGTATCATCCTCGATGAGATTCAATACGTCCCGTCACTGTTGTCATACATCAAAATGGATGTGGACCGAAGCCGTGCGCCTGGTCGGTGGGTGCTAACAGGATCGCAACAATTCCACCTAATGCAAGACATCAGTGAATCCCTGGCCGGGCGCGCCATACTGTTTGACTTGGCTCCCTTCTGCTACACTGAACTAAACGAAAGCAAGCCATTGACGGCCATTCTATGGACCGGCCTTTACCCGGAACCGGAACTATGCCCCGAAAAACGTGAACTCTGGCTGCGCTCCTACCTGCAGACTTACCTAGAGCGGGACATCCGTAAACTCGGCAACGTCAGCGATTTAAACTCCTTTGAATCACTGATCAATTTATGCGCGGCAAAACACAGCCAGGAATTGAATATTTCCGCATTGTCCAGAGCCAGTGGCGTCGCATCGATCACAGCCAAGAAATGGGTCGGCCTGCTTGAATCCTGCTACCTCCTCTACCTGCTCCGCCCATTTCACAACAACCTAGGCAAGCGTATCGTAAAAAGCTCCAAGCTCTATTTCATAGATCCGGCACTGGCGGGCTATCTGACACGACAACCAAGCGCCGAAGGCATGCTCGCCGGAAGTATGGGCGGGAGCTTTTTTGAAGGACTCATCGTGGCCGAAGCCGTCAAGTGCTTCTACAACCGAGGCAAGCATCCCGACCTCTACTTCTGGCGCTCACACGACGGCCTGGAGGTCGACCTGATCATTCAAATTGGCAACATCCTCTATCCAATCGAAATCAAATGCAGTGCCACGCCGAAATCCGGGTTCATGCACCCGTTAAACCAATTCAAGGCAATCGCGACCACTGCTTCACTCACAGTGGCCGAAGGACTGCTTGTTTGCCAAGCCCCGGAGCCAGTCGCCCTACCAGGTGGCAATCAATGCATCCCCTGGAACCGCTTTTACCAATGGCTGGATGACAAACTATCGACCGCAGAGCATGGGGATTCTTAAGAGAAACAGGCTGCAGTTTGATTCATAAACAACGCGCTCTATTTCAACAGACGGATCGTCTTTAGTTCCACCTCCAGTGCTCCATTCGCGGGAACGGGCAGCGCAATACCGATGCGGCCTTCGGGGGTCCATTGCGACCATGCGCTGGACTGCGTGCAATCCACCACATATTCATGCCATTGCCCGTCGGCGATCGGTGTAAACAGGAGGTCGTTGCCCTTCCACACAGCCTGGCGCAGCACAGCACGTGCCCGACCAATGGTCGAATCGGTCGTGAGCTTCATTTCGTAGCGAATACGCGAATACTTCGCCGTATCCACAGCTCCATCGACATACACCAGTGGCGGCGTCGCACCCGCTTGCACCGTAATTTTAAACACGCCGCCCTCTTGCACTGGTTGAGAGACCAAATGCTTCGTCTCGGCCCGATGCAAGCGTCCCTCAAATCGCTTGCCATCAAAATTCAAGGCAATTGCATCCGCGCCACTTGGCGCTTCTGGTAAATTCGCAGGTGAGCCCAACTGGTCACGCACCGGGATGACATAGTTCGGATTTTGCTCGACGACATCCGCCTTCCACTGGCCAAAGGCAGCCTTCATCGCCGCATACTTCTCCGGCATTGCCTTGATCAAATTCGTGGTCTCACCGATGTCATCGCTGAGATTATAAAGTTCGTCCTTATACTCAGCCGACCATGCCTTATTGCCCATGTATTGATAGGTACGCAGCAGCTTCCAGTCACCCGCACGATAGGCCTCCTGACGAAGAAAGTTGCCAGCATTATGCGCACGCTCATCCCAGTCACGGCGTCGCCAGCCAAACTCGCGCGAGCCGTCCGGCTCACTGCCATCAAAGAAATTCACCCCATCGAGTTGGCGGTCCGCAGGCACATACTGCAAGGCTTGCCCCGCGGACAAGATACTGACCGATGCATCCATCAGTATCGCAGGTCGATCATCGACATGACCGCCGCGAATGTATTTGGGCCACTGCATCAAGAAAGGCACACGGATGCCGCCCTCTTCCAGCCACTGCTTGCTTTTTCTCAATGGCCAGCTATTGCCGGACACCATGCCGCCATTGTCGCTAGTAAAAATAATCAACGTATTCTCCATCAGGCCGCGCGCTTCCAGAGATTCGAAGATGCGTCCAATCTGTGTATCCAAATGCTCGACCATCTTCACATACACTTCACGGCCTTCGACTGTTTTGGGTTTCGCGCCCGCATTGAAAGCCATCGAAGGAGCTTCATCCGGATCCTGCAGCGGCGAGTGTGGAATCGACCATGGTAGATACAAGAAGAACGGCTGGTCCTCATTAGCATCAATAAAGTCCAATGCCCGATCCGTCCAAATGTTGGTCAAATACTGCCCTTCCAAATTGGTGACACGCTCGCCACCGGCTTCGAACAGCATGGGACGCCCCTGACACTCCGCATTAGCATTCTTGTGCTGAAAGTAACCCGTGTTGTGGTCGATGATCAACCAATCGTCAAAGCCATGAGCCGTCGGCCAGGAGATACCTGCTGTTTCGCCGACATTCCATTTGCCATAGGCCGCAGTCGCGTAGCCCGCCTGCTTGAGCCACATACCGATGGTCGGATCTTCCGCAGCGACGAGGCCCTCCGGCTTATTACGATAGGCTTCCGCCCACTCACCCAGACGGCTCGGGTAACGCGCCGTCAAAATCGCCCTACGCGAGGGCGAACAAATCGGTGCGGCGGAATGCACATCGGTAAACCGCGTGCCCCGCTCAGCCATCTGATCCAGATACGGCGTGCGGATGGGCGTGTTGTTCGGAGCCGTGCCTTCCGCATTCGGATTATAGCTGCTCAAATCACCATATCCGAGGTCATCGGCCACCATGAAAATGATATTAGGACGTGTCTCCTTCGCCTCGCAAGCAAGTGCTGAAAGTAGCGCCAGTCCACAGCCCGCAATCAATTTAACTAATTTTGCTTTCATAGTTCTATTACATTAAAATTTTACACTATTTCACTGGCGCAAGTGCCACAGGGTCGTAACTCGTGTTAATGACCGGAGTCACTGCTCCGACGGAATCAAAATGTTGATCCATGAGCTGCGCCATTGCCTGCACCTTTTCGGGGTAACGCGCAGCCAAATCGTTGGCCTCGCCAATATCATTGGCCAGATTGTGCAAAGTGTAGTGGTGCGCCCCATCCGGACCATCACCAAAGAAGCGAGTGAGTTTGTAGCCGCCACGACGAATCCATGCAGCCGGAATCGATCCATTCTTTTCGATGTAATTCGGCCAATAACCATAGAGCGTGTCACGCGCACTCTCGCCGCCCTTCAACAGAGCCACTTGTGAAACACCATCGAGTTCAATCGTATCCGGCATTTCGATACCTGCCATCTCAACGAAGGTCGGAAAGATATCGGCTCCCGAAAAATAGCCCGTGCTACGACTGCCGGGCTTTACAGCCCCTGTCCACACGACGAAGAACGGGCACGCGGTCCCCCCATCATAAATCGTGCCTTTCGATCCCCTCAAAGGCGCGTTACTAGTGACTGGAATATCAAGAATTTCTTCCCTAGTGCCGTTGCCCCAATACGCGTCTTCCTTGTAGCCCGAACGCACGGTGCCGCCATTATCACTGGTGAGGACTACGATGGTATTGTCCGCAATCCCTGCCTCCTCTAAGGCATCGAGTAAGCGCCCGACATTGGTATCAAAGGTTTCGACCATGCCCGCATAGATCGGGTTGCGCTGCGGCGCGTCCGCAGGGAAGCCCTTCGCTTTAGCGCGATACTTTTCCAGCAGCTCCTCTTTTGCGAAATAAGGGGAATGCACCGAGAAGGCCCAGTAGTTCAATAAGAATGGACGATCCTTATTCGCATGAATAAACTTCACCGCTTCATCTGCCATGCGATCTTCCAAATGCTCGCCTGCTTTCAAAGTAAAGGTGTCGCTATATTTTTTAGGCCCAAAGTAAGTGCCCTTGGGGCCATGCGACTTCGTGTGCGGCACATCGACATCGAAGCCATGCTCCAAGGGCGAATATGGCTCATCCCCCAGATGCCACTTACCATAATGCGCAGTTAGATAGCCATGATCGCGCAAGACTTTTGCATAGGTGGGAAACACTGTGTCCAGACGCGTGGTGCCTCTGGGCGCGATCACTTTTTTGTGCGGCCAACCGCGCTCAGGTAAGGTGGCTTCGAGACTAATCGTCGGGATATGGCACGCCGGCTGAATCATACCAAGACGTTCCGCATAGAGCCCCGTCATCAAGCTGGCACGCGCAGGCGAGCAGACCGGTGAGGTGCTATGAAAATTCTTCAGCATCATACCACCCTTAGCCAAGCGCGAAATATTCGGGGTCTCATGAAAGGTGCTACCATACGAATTCGTATCTGCCCACCCCAGGTCATCAGCGACGATGAACAAAATATTGGGGCGACGCTCATCCGCGAAGCCATACAATACCACACAGCTAAACAAGGCACAAATAAGGAGTGATTTTGAATTCATAAAAATATGGGGATTCTGGCCTAGGCGCATAGGGTAGTCAAAGGCCACTAACTTTCAAAACATCATTAAATCATAAAGTCCGATACCCCGTCAACCCTAGAACGCGGAATTCATTAATCGCTCTCCTCAAGTGGTCGCCCCTTCCCCTGTGGCAGGAAACCACACAGACACAGCAGAGCTGGGGGCCGCTCATTTTGCTACGACACTCCGACAAAAGGACTCGAATGGCTATCTAGATGCAGCTACCTTATTGGACCTTAAAGTCACTAGCGTTTCCAGAAGAGTGGAAGGGCGTAGCGCGCACGACAGACGTTTGCTGAAGCTGCACGCTACGCCAGCACGACGCCACCAGCGTCGTCAGGGCGAATTTTACTGCTGAGAATATGGGTCTAGATATTTTAAACATATATTTTCTTTTTCTTTTTTTGGCAGTTCATCACTGCATAACCCTTCTATTTCCGAATTTCGATCCGATGCACGCCACTCGCCAGCCAAACCAGTGGCCGGAACCTTCGCCCTTTATTGCAAGCTCCCTGTCGTTCAAGGTAATGGCGGTGAATGCATCGTACGGACAGACAAAGGTGGCGGAGGAATTGGCCGGAACGGTGACGAGAAACTCTGCGCTCTACCCGTCCTGCTCCAGCCCTTGCCCAAAAAGGGAAAGGCTCATCCCCATAAAAATACTAATTACTAATCGCTTGCTTTGTATCATCTTTTAATACAGGTTTTGTTACATTTCTATCACTCCCTGGATCTTTAAGATAAATCATTCAACCTCATAAATTATAGGGGCTGTTTGCGACTCTCCCATACTCTCTTCTTCGAGTTTCATTGGAATATCCTCAAACTGTAAGCAGCTTTTAATCCCACTCCTATTTACTTTTGTAACGCACAGGGGCTTCCCATCCCTCTTGGCGATCTAATTTAGTTTTTTCAAATTCCTCCCGTATTAGTGGTGGAATATAACCTTTATGAAAAGGGAATGGCAAACCATTGACAGCCCAGTTTTTGGGAATGTGTGAGCTCAATTTTTTGATGACAAGTAACATCTCTGGGTGACTAGCCAAGTTGGTGTGCTCACCGCCGTCCTCGTTATGATCATATAGCTCTTCCCCTCCATCTTCGTAACGTATGTAGCGAAAACGTTCACTTCTGACGGCTACATTATTTCTTTGTAGCATCATCACCGCAGGTTTCCACTCTGCCACAGGGTCAGCCAGTAGTTTTTTGAAACTGATACCATCGAGATCGTTCGGCGCTTCGATGTCACACAGGTCTAACAGCGTAGGGTAAATATCCACCGAATCCATCGGCTTGCCACACTGCACCCCTTTAATCATGGATCTTGGGTCATGAATGATGAAAGGGATCCTACCCGACTCCTCCCATAGGGTCGATTTGGCAAAATGTTGTTTCTCACCCAAGTGAAAACCATGGTCTGACCACAGGACGACAATTGTGTTGTCCCGATGGGGGCTCTTCCTGAGGGCATTCATCAATCGTCCCACTTGAGCATCGCAGAAACTTATACTGGCTAAGTAAGCCTGAATGACTTCTTTTATTTTTCCAGATTTTTTTACGGGCCAATAGCGATTTTCCGCATCTGCCATTTTAATCCCCCTACTCGGTATATCTTTCATCTCCCCAACGGGAATCTTAGGCTCAACAACCTCATCGATGGGGTAAAGGTCAAAGTATTTTTGGGGCACCCAATGGGGAGCGTGGGGACGAAAAATACCCGCAACCATAAAAAATGGCTGTTCTGTGGTTTCTTCCAGTCGCTCAATACACCAATCAACCAATTGATGATCATGCATTTGTTCATCTTCGTAGTGGGTGACGCCGTATCTCATTTTGCCGCTTTTTTTTGCGTTCTTAGGATAACCAGAAGAATGAAAGGACCTTAAGTCATCGAAAGCAGGGTCATCGTGCACTTCTTTTCCATGATGGAAGATTTTTCCTCCTCCTATCAATTGATAGCCATCGTTTTTAAAACATTGCATCAATGTGGTGGTCTCAACGCGCGTATCATTCCACTGAACATATTGACCGTAACAACCAGTCGTGCTTGCTCGTTTTCCCGTCCATAGTGCCACTCTTGATGGATTACACATAGGAGAAGAGGGGTAGGCACGAGTAAAAAGGACGCCCTCATCGGCGAGTTGGTCTATGTGTGGCGTATGGGAACTTCCTGGATACCCACCAAGGCAACCCACCCAATCGTTTAGATCATCGATACAGAGAAATAAGACGTTTGGTCTATCCTTACCAATAGCTTGAAATGGACAAATAAAGCAAAATACAAAAAAATAAAATAATACAATCCAATTCATTTTCATAACTTTTTTATCGTACACACTTAAGGGCACCTCAAATGATACTCCTAAAGTTTTATGGAACCGGGGGTAATGTTCTTGGCGTCCCAAGTGTCCCAGCGTTTACGCATATTTGAATAGCGCTCGGGCAGAGCTTTGGAGAGATCGTTTTTCTGCTTCGGGTCATTGGCCAGGTTATAGAGCGCTGGCGGCGTCTTCGCCCAACCGTTGCGCACCAGCATCCACTCACCCTCACGAATGGCCCAGCCGTCCTGTTCAGGCCGTTCGCTCCAAGCTTTATAGCGCCAGAACAATGCCTCATGTGGCACACCGGAAGCGCGCCCCGCGATGTAGGGCAGTAAATTCACGCCATCGAGTTGCCATTCAGGCTGAGCTTCCACACCTGCAACCGCCAGCGACGTCGGCACGATATCGAGACTGCTCACGACCTCCTCATAGACTTTGCCCTCCAGCAACTTCCCCTTCCACTGCATAATAAACGGCACGTGAATGCCACCTTCAAGCATCTGGCTCTTGGTTCCGCGATACGGCGTATTCAACGAGCCATTGCCCGGATAACCACCATTGTCACTAATGAAGAAAATCAATGTATCCTCATCAAGCCCCTTTTGCTCCAACACGCGCAGCATATTGCCCACATTATCGTCCAAACAAGCAATCATCGCCAAGGTGGTACGGCGCAAAGGGTCTTCAATGTGCGCAAAGCGCTCTAAGTCAGAAGCCTTCGCTTCCATCGGTACATGCGGGGTGATGTAGGAAATGAACAAAAAGAACGATTCTTCTTCGTGACGCTCAATGAAGTCAATCGCTTCCCGGCCAAAGGCATCGGTAGAATAGGTATCCAGCTCGATCGGATCCATACCGCGGTGCATCTGTGTATTGTGCGGAGACGGCCTATTAGGGAAGTACACATTCCCGTCTTGCACCCAATAAGATTCATCAAAGCCACGTTTGGGTGGATACGCATAACGCTTGCTGGTAATACCCCATTTACCAATATAACCCGTCGCGTAACCCGCCTGTTTCAAGCGCTCAGAGACCAAGGGCACTGACAGCGGCATTCCAGGATGATACGCCCACTCATTCGACTCAAAACCAAAACGATTTTGATAGCGACCGCTTAACATAGCTGCTCGCGATGGACCGCATTGCGGTGCCGTTACGTAGGCTTGAGTAAAACGAACACCGTTTTCAGCCAAAGTATCAATATGCGGTGTGCGCACATCCGAGACCGTGCCCTGGCAACCGAGATCTCCGTAGCCCATATCATCCACGAGTACCACAATGATATTCGGTTTACGCTCAACCGTATCTGCGAACGAAAACGTGGGCAGCAAAAAACTAATTATCAATATTTTGTAAATATACGACTGAACACAAGAATACATTCGAACACCAAAAAAAATGGACCTTAATAGTGAGGGGTTTTTCATAAATAAAAGGGTCTCTATTGTATAATTAAGCATAACAACGATAACCTATCAAAGACCCAAACTTAATTAATGCCAATAAATCATTCAGCGCCCACCAAAATATACTTTTCCAAACCCTTGACTGAAAAACACGCAAGATCACACAGCATAGAACGAGTCTAGAGAAGGTGGCATAGTCGCGCCAATCCACAAAACTGACTACATGAAATTAAAGACGCTCAAAGCGGTCTTCTCTGAGGACTACACGCCCTCACAAGCCAACGACTATGCCGGCGCAACCGACACCTAACGCATTTAAGAAGGATGCATACAGTTGACAACGTTATTTCAGCCCAGCGTGTAGCCAAGCCAAAGCTTAATGTTTATGCATGTCAGCTAAAATAAACTGTACCTCATTCGAATTAGGCACTCTATGAATAAATACCGCTAGAGTTCCCACAGAGGGCTCACAACGAACACTCGGGGCGACTCATTTTGACATCGTCAAGCGAATGCACCTCTGGGGCGGCGACATCCCAGCATGACCAGCGGCAAGCAGGCCGGTTACAAGCGCGCAACTCGCCGGCTCTGGGATCGCTGAATTGATGGCTCCGTGCAATTGAACATTGTCCAAGCGATGCGTATAGGCAAATGTATGGTTATTGTTATCAGCAAAATAGAAGCGAAAGCCTACGACATCACCATCGTTTAGATCGCCGAGCGCACTAGTGGATATATCAAATTCCGTGCTATGAGGAAGAGTATTCGAAAGCGAAAGCCGTGCTTCACCAAGAAAATCGCCAACAGTGTAACCATCATCGCCATGATCTGCATACAGTTCAAAAAAATGGTCACTCTCATTGGAATGAGTTCTATCGCGACTGTACTGCCCCGAGATACTCGTCAAATTAAGGAATTCACCCAAACCAAGATTTTGAACGGTAAACGAAAATTGATGGTAGACGCCACCAGTCAGACTGACTGAAACTGGGGTCTGGCTGCCTTCAATTTCAGCTCGTCCGTTATCGATTTCACCTGTGTTAGCAATCCAATTCCCCATATCGACTACGAGATTCACATACGAGACAGCGGCACTGTTACCGTCAAAGGTGTATTCCGCCAACAGATCACTAGCCTTGAGAACTTTCACGCTCATAAGGCAAAAAGTGCATAATAGAAAAACCCTGAAAAACATTATAAAAATAGTAGAATGTTTTAATGATCTTTAGCAAAAAAAGTACAATACAAATGGCAGTGCAACAAAATAGTTACAAATACAGACCTTTCGGCTAAAACTTTAGCCATGATGTACATTATTATAACTTCACTAAATCACCATACAACTCATCTACACAAAAATAGACACACCACTTCACCATCTGGTCACAGAAAAGATTGAAATCCACATAATTGCGCACCCAATAAGGCAGGCATATACCATTTGCCTCGTAAGCACACGGCAACATGTAAGCATCCGTCAGGGATACAGCGAAAAGAACACTTTTCAATAGCCGACTTTTTAAGCGATTGGCTTGCCTTAAAATAAAGAGTTACCGAAACGAAAAGATTTATAATACTATGATTTATTAAAATGCAGATAGAAAAACAAGCGCATTTCAAATTTATAGACCTAGCCGTTCGTTTCGTCACATGAATGCTCAACAATCACAACATCCAGCTCACGCACTTCGGCAATGACTTTTAAGGGCCCGTGACTTTCAAAGATAAAAAAGGCCCAATCAATGCCATGCACCTCGTTAGGATTCTGAAATTCGGGCACGTCCCCCTCAAAACCGACCCAGCGATCCACCCATAAGCCGCGCTGACCGGGAAAGGCTTTCGCGCCAATCGCCTGACGGTAAAACTCGGTCACATCGATTTCGCCTTTGAATACGGTTTTCTCCAATTGGGGCTCATTCAGCTGCAGATAATCAGAACCGCTCCATGCAGATGGCCGACCCTGGCAAAATTCAGGATGCTTCAGCACATGAATAGGCAGTCGCCACCAGGCGACGTGCCCCGAATTACCGCCATCGGACACAAGAGGGTTCAGGACATCACAGGCAGTCGCTAAAAAGCCTTTGCCTCCACCCTCTTCAGGAAAGACGCCCACCGGCACTTGATTGTAAGTGCACAACATAAACTCCGCCAGTCGATAATTCGGTTCACGCTGCCTAAAATTGATACCGACACTTAATTGAAAATTAACCGGCTCCAGGCGGGTCTTTGCATACTTTTCAATCATCTTTTGCTGAATGGGAAGCAAGCGGACACCCTCCTTAGACTGACCGGAAGCATAAGCTTGCGTATTGAGATGCATCTGCTTGAGCAAGCCCACCGAGTCCTCATCTCCACTCGCCAAATAGTCAGAAAAGGTAAACTCCCCCATCCTTGCTCGATGATCTTCAATCTGCAATTCAATCTCATAGCGTAATAGGATACGTCGATCGGCCGTCCCCCTTTTCGCAGCTTTTAAAATATCCACCGTCGCATCCCATGCCTCTGGGCTCGAGTGAAGCCGCATACCCCATGAAGGTTGTTCCCGAGCGTGAATTTCATTAATGGGGCAAATCCAACGAAAAGGATTGTAACTATTGTCTCCAATGAAGGTCATGCTTTTAGGCTTTGCGACCGCTAGATACCCAAAGCTCTGCTGCAGAGATTTTTCGCTCACAGCACTAAAATCAGAGACCACAGGATCCATCAATTCGCCCCGATACGGATTCAGCTGGCGCGCCGCTGGCATCAGAAAGTCGTCTTGCCCGCGATGAGCCTGCATCCAATCAAAAAAAGCAGGTTGCAAAGCCTCATAGGGCTTTGTGTAAGCGGTTACGACCACCGTTTCCGCCTCTGGCTTCGGATGCTGGGGATGATAATAAAATTTAGGATAGCTGTAGCCTTCAACCCACTCACTAAATGACGCACGCAAAGCCGGATCGTCACCGCAAAAAGTATCCATTAAGGCACCCAAAGGTTTTAGCTTGCCCAAGCCATTTGCATCCGAAAAAAGATAATCATTCTTCATCAACCACTGCACTTCAACCGCAACCTCTGGCACCTCCGCTCGACCCGGAGCCCACTTTAAAACAGAATCACCCCGCCCCAAAGCATGGACCAGCAGCAGGAGGTAGCAGCCACCGATAAGACAACACCGGCAACGCAAAACAGGCATCCACAGCAAACACGTTAAAGCAAAAGGCACAGGGTAAGATTGTCGCATTATCAAAACAAATATAACCCAATGCATCATTATGTCAATAAGGATCGACCAGCCAAAGTATGCATCCACGATCTAGCAGTGACGCATCCATAAGGCAATCCCACAGAAAATGAGTGAATAAAAAACCAAAAAAAT
>CAWVTP010000044.1:0-15750 GCA_963933035.1 uncultured Puniceicoccaceae bacterium
TTCATAATAGGTGCAAGGGTTTTTCAACAGATTGAAATAAATCCGTGCACTTCGCTAGCAGTCTTTACCTTTAAAACCCAGAAAATAGGCTGTATTCACATTTTTCAGCAAGCCCAAATTCAAGGCATTAATTTATGCGCAGAGTGCTCGCTAACGAATGGCTTGTAATGCAGAGGAACAGTGCTGAATCAGTGAATCACATGATGAGTCTTTGAATAGAATCGCCTAACTGACAATCAAAAGCGTCTAAAAAAGACGGCATCGCTGCATGGCAAAATCTGCTAGCGGATGCGCCTAATGACACAATAAACAGACTAATGGATCAACTTGCCAATGTCTCCCCCATAACCCGCCAGCTCCAGGTAGGCCTTCCCGATACGAGCACCAGCTTCATTATAAACCCAACAGGCACCTTCCCAGTAAGGATTGTCCGTAGCATTGCCAATGAATTCCTGCTGGAGCATACGTGGGACTAATCGATATTGTTGTCGCTGCTTAGTGGCGGGATCATTAGCCGTGATCAAAACACTGTTAGGATAGCGAACACCTGTTTTTGGGCTGGTCCAATGCGCGAGGGACTGCCATTCAAATTGATCGGCATACACGGAGCGATGAGATCCGTCTGGATCAATCCAGTAAACCGCAGACCAAGGATCGCTATCCCCATCATTTTTACGCAAGCGATAGGCCTTCAATTCGCGCCCATCATCCAGTTGAATTGCCGTCCAATCCCATCCCGCCAATTCACTGCCCAATTGACTGGAAGAAATTTCGTGGTCCATCCACGCCAGTCCCTCCACGGCCTGCGACTGCTGCCCGTCGAACCAAGTGCCGGTAATCTTTAAGCGAGTATACGTCCAATACAAACTAACCGAGGACGGATCTCGCCCCTTACGGCTCAAGCCTCGCTCACCAAAGTTTATCAAAGGCTTAACCGGCTGACAATGAAGATGGAGATGCATCTGATTGGGGTAACACAGTTTAAGCTCAAAGCTGCCATCCTCCGCCACTTGCTTGGCTGAAATCGTACCGATTTTGATATCTAATTGCGCCTCAGAACACTGTACCTGCCAACCCGAACGATAGGCGCGCTCGGAATGAAGATAACGATTGTTAGCAAAATCACTGAGCCCAAGGTGCACTAAATATAATTGATTAAGCCCAAAGCTATCCTCAGAAGCCTGTACCGCCTGTTCGGGCGCACCCGCCGAGCGAAATACCGTGCCTTGAAAGCCAAACTCTCGCTTTTCGTCCAGTGTATGCAGGTGTCCCACCCAGTACCACCACTCAATCGCATAGGCCGGATGAGCGCCATGCGCACTCGGTAATTGCGGTTGAATATCTGGCTGTGGAACCGGGTAGCCCTCATCGGTCTTTAAAGGTGGTTGGATCCATTCCAAAGCGACCAGTGTGACAGGTATCCAGCAGCATAAAACACCAAAAAGCCAAAGATATTTATAACAATTAATCATACTTCTAAACGTTTTGATACCCGCAATGCAGCCACCAGACCACAGGCCAAGCCCATCAAAATAAGTCCAAGCCCGAAAAGCAATAATTGCCATGCAGGCAAGTGCCAAATCAGGGTCCAACCAAACGATTGCACATTAATGCAAGCCAACAAGAGCCAGCCTAGCAAAAGACCCAAAATGGTCCCACTCAGCCAAGCCACCAGCGATAAGCCTGCACCTTCCAGCGCACCGACCCAAATAATTTCTCTACGCGAAAAACCAATAAATGCCAGCGTGCGCCATGTCATCTGACACTCCTCAAACAGAGCTATCAGGCCAAGTAAAAGTCCAACGCAAGCTACAAATAAACCAATCACATTAAGGGCCCGGGTTACTTGAAAGGTTTGCTCAAAAATACTCAAAGCGTAAGCCCGCAGCTCGTGGTTGTTACGAATATCTAAGGCAGGAAACTGCAAGCGCAAACGATCTCGTAGCAGGCGACTATCCAGCCCTGGCTTCAAATAAAGGCTAGTATTGAGAGCACGATCTTGCAAAGTCCAAGTCTTCCAAACAGGCAAGTCGATTACCACGCTGCCAAACTCGCTTCCATAATCGGCAAAAATCCCAATCGGTGTGATTTTTTGGCTCCCCGAAGCGGTCTCCAATGCAATCACCCCCCCCTGCAGGTAATCGAAGCGCCGTGCAAAGCTCTCACTCACCAGTGCGGGTTGTGCCCCAGCGACTGGCACCAAGCGACCCGGCGCTTGCAGCCAAATCTGCGATTTCTGGTGCTGCCAAAAGGAAAAATCTGCCCCGATCAATTGCGTCACCCCGAGCGGAGCCTGCACCCGCGCCATGTGGAGTGTGTCGGCAAACTCAAGCTCGGGTAGCGATTCGATAGCTTGTAAAACTTCAGGCCTGATACCTGAGTTTGATCCGGCACCTTGAGCGCCCCGTTCAGAGATGTACAAATCCGCCTCAAAGCGCACTTCGAACCAATTTTGAATTGTGCCGCGAAAGCTCCCCACCAACTGCAACATACCCGTCACCATGCCCACAGCCACCACTAAGCCGGCCAAAGCTAAACGATGACGACTCGATCCATCTGCCAAACGACTCATCGCCATACGCCAAACCGGATGGGAGGCAAACTTTTGCATCGTACGAGCGAGCAAAACTAAAAATTGGCCACTGAGCAGTGCTAAAGAGCTGATCCAAAGTCCGGCCGCCAAAAAACCTCCGAGAGCCATCTTGGCCCCGCCCTCAATTTGCAGCGGCGGCAGTAACAGGCACAACAAGCCCAATCCAAATAGACTGAGACTAAAGCGTGCACTTCGCAACCAAGTAAAACCTGGCGACCAATCCCCGCGTGCTAAGATTTGCGCTGGGGGTGTCAACATGGCGTCGCGTGCGGGCAGTAAGCCAGCCATCAGACTAAACCCTAGTCCCAAAAACAGTGCGATCCAAACGTCACTGCCTTGCAGTTCAATAGCCTGAGCCGCTGTCGCAAAATAAAGTGTATTAATCGTATCACTCAATCCATGCACAGCCACAGATGCTAACAACTGCCCCAATCCCAAACCTAGAAAAGAGCCTAAAAGCCCCATTAGACCCGATTCCAGCATAGCCATTGCGAAAAGCGTTCCGGCCCCCACTCCAAGACTGCGCAGAGTCGCAAGTTCTTCGCGACGACGTACGATAGAGGCATCCAGTGCTTGCAAAATAAGATAGGCACCCACGAGCAACGCAATCAAAGAGAGAATGGATAAATTCAATCGAAAGGCCGCAGTCATACTCGCGCGATTGGCCAAACGATTAGCAGCAGCCTGCAATTCAACGCCGGATGGCAACTGCAGCCTTATACGCTGTTCAAAAACCTTAAATGCTTTCGGATCTGCGGCCAATGAACGATCCGCCAATAAGATTTCGATGCGATCGAAAGCCTGTTCGCGGCCCAAAAAATTTTGCACAGTACGAATATCTGCAATGATCAAATCGTCTGGCAAATCAGAATTGGTATCGCCCAATTGACCCGCTATCCGCACAGATTGCAAGGTTCCTCCTGCCATCAAAGGCAGCTGCTGTCCGCTCTGATGCTGCAGCCGCTGGAACAATGCATGTGTGACCCAAACCCCTGAATCAGGTTGTAGCCACTGATACCACTTGTCTGAATCCGCGGATTGACTGGACGCAAAGCTTAAGCCCAGCTCGTTAAATTGTGGCAGATTTCCCAGCGCAATCAAATCCAATCCGATTATCTGTAAGGGAATCAAATCTGAACTCTCGGGATGGACATAAGTGGCATTGCCTTCTATAACTGGTAGCAAATGCCAGTCCTGCGTATGCGTTAGCGGCACCAAGGAATGCAAATTTTTGTGGCTAAGCGGCTTCCCCGCGAGCCCCTGCAAAATAAAATCACTTCTCCCAGAGACGGCTTCATTGAAAAGCCCAAAATTTGCCGCCGCCGCTCGACTCGCTTGGCGAATACCGTTAAAAGCTCCCACTCCAAGCGCAATAATACCCACCAGGGTCAAATAACTGAGCCAAGAGTGTCTCCAATGTCGCAAGCTTGTGCGCAGCAAAAGATAGGCTATATGAGAATTGGACATCCGATTCGTCATGAAAAAACGCTCAGTCCGTACTGACGGCACCGTCTTGCATTTTCAGGCAGCGATCACAAATACGAGTGGTGGCGCCATCATGCGTAACCATAATTAATGCAATCTCATAACGATCTGAAAGCGCTTCCAACAAGTCCAAAACTGCTTGTCTATTTTCACTATCCAAACTACCCGTCGGTTCATCTGCTAAAAGTAACTTGGGACGGTGCATCACGGCACGCGCGATGGCGACCCGTTGTTGCTCACCCCCACTTAATTCACTCGGGCGGTGCTTTAAACGATGCGATAAACCGACTGTCGCCAGCAGAGATTCGGCCCGCTCGCGACATTCGCTTGCAGCCATACCAACCAAACGCCCGACCAATTCTACATTTTCATAGGCACTCAATGTGGGCAGCAAATGAAATTTTTGAAAAATTGAGCCCATTTCGATACGACGCACATGATCCCTTGCTTTGTTGGACAAACCATGCAAAGCAACTCCCTCCAAGGCAATGGAACCTTGATCAATCGCTTCGATCCCTAAAATACAGTTTAGTAAAGTAGATTTACCGCTACCACTGGGCCCCGTTAGCGCCACACGCTCCCCTGCTTGCAGCTGTAAGGCGACTTGCCGCAAAACAGGTAGATCCCCGTAGTATTTGGTGACCGATTCTAAGCTTAAAAGTGGCGCTGAACACATACAACGATAGCTAGCCTGACTTGTAGTTAATTGCAACCAACAGATACAATTGAATACGAGTTGCATCTAGGGCAAGCGCCTACAATTCAGCTCGCGACCTTTAATCGGACGGGGCTACCGGTGCGCTAAAGGAAAACTCGCCTTGTTCATTGGACTGATCGGACGAGCGAGAAGCTGCCTTTTGACGACCGCGACGGCTCCCATGCCGCTGCATGACGACCTTAGCCTCTTGCCAATAATCCTCGCTTTTGCGTAGGGCAGAAAAATGAAGCCTAGCAGCTCGTACCGCAACGGTATGGTCAACGATCGGAGACGGATAGCCTAAGGGCTGCTGTCCATGCAGATCCGCCGTAAACAAATCTGCATCCTGCCATGGGCAATGCACAGCAGCCCCCTTTAAATGCGACAGTTCGGGGACCCACTTACGGATAAAAATTCCATCCGGATCTTGGTCAAAACCTTGTTTGATTGGATTATAGATTCGAATCGCATTGATCCCCGTCGAACCACTCTGCATTTGAATCTGAGAAAAATGAATTCCTGGCTCGTAATCAATAAATTGGCAGGCCAACCAATCGCGAAAACTGCGCCAATCTAACCACAAATGGTAGGCCGCAAATGAGACTAACATCGCCCGCATACGAAAATTAATCCAGCCTTGCGCCTTCAATGCACGCATACAGGCGTCCACAAAAGGATAGCCTGTCCGGCCCGCCTGCCAAGCATGCAACTTATGGCGATCAACGGGGCCAGAGCGCAGCCTATCACAAGCGGCATTGAAGGCTTTAAACTCGATCGCTGGCTCGCATTCCAGTTTTTGCATGAAATGACAATGCCAATGGCAACGCGATAAAAATGCCCGCGCGGCCACTTTTGGTAGTCTGCCCTCAGCCGCAGCTAAGCGCACGGCTTGCACGACTGAGCGCATGGAAATACACCCCCAGGTAAGATATGCACTCAATCGCGAACAACTATTATAGGCAGTATTGGGGCTACTCATCTCACGGTGATAGCGACGCCCCCTTTGCTCAATAAAGCTCTCCAAACAGTCCCACGCGGCCGACTCACCTCCCTTAAGCACAACTTGCCGTTCGCTCGCCGAGCGGATACGTAATGCGCTCGCAGTCGGAATCTGAGAAAACTCAACTGGCTCTTTGGCTGCTAGAATCTTTTGAGGGAGTCGCGAAATAGGCGCTGACATGAACGCTTCCCATTGCCGAGACCAGCGATCCCGCTGCGCCAAACGACGAACAACACCGTTTTGTGCCGGCTCATAAAAGGCAATTCCCCGATCACGAGCCCATTTATGTACAGCCAAATCTCTGCGATAACTTATAGCATTGCCCGTTTCCTGATGGGCCCAAATAGCCTCGAAAGCATAGCGTGTGTGCAATGCCTGCAAAACAGACAGCGCATCTCCTGACCTAATGATGAGTTCGAGTCCCATATGACTCAAATTTTTCTGTAAATCCCGCAAACAATCCGCGATAAAATTCCAATGTAAGGCATCGAAATCTGGAGCCTGCAATATAGCAGGCTCCAGTACATAAACCGCAATCACTGGCCCTTGCTTGGCCGCGGCCTGCAAGGCTGCGTGGTCATGGATGCGCAAATCACGCTTAAACCAGATGCATTGTACCGCCATTATCCGTTTGCATTCCGCTGCCGGCGACAGCGCTCCGAACAATACACAACCTCATCCCAACAATGATGCCATTTTTTACGCCAACTAAAACTACGTAAGCAAACCGGGCACTGCTTATGTGGCAAATGCTGTTTCTTTATAACTTTTCCATGAATGCGCATCTTACAAATCGAGCATACCTGCTATCAATCATAGCTTACTATGATTATAGTATGGGGATCACGCTTTAAATATTTTTCAACCGCAGCAGAGCAATTTAGTTGCCCCAATCAGACAATAATTGGTTAAGTGACATTCGATATGCTTCTCTAAATAAGACTCTCACAGGATATCATTCTATTATACTAAAACTCATTATGACACAAATCGCTAGCAAAAGCACCGCTTTAGATCAGCTTAAGGCACTCACAACAGTTGTTGCTGACACCGGAGATTTTGAATCTCTACAGGCCTACAAGCCAACAGATGCAACCACCAATCCATCGCTGATCTACGCTGCCTCTCAAATGCCTCAGTACAAATCGCTATTGGATGATGCGGTTGCCTATGCCAAAGCCTTCAGCGCTGAGCCCCAAAAACAGCTAGAAGCGGCCATGGACAAGGTTTGCATCAACTTTGGTATCGAAATCCTTAAAATTGTACCACGTTACGTATCGACAGAAGTGGATGCACGACTCTCTTTTGACACCGAAGGTACTTTAAAAAAGGCGCGTGAATTGATTGCACTCTACGAAAAAGAAGGCATCTCTAAAGATCGCATTCTGATCAAAATCGCATCTACCTGGGAAGGCATTCGCGCAGCTGAAATCCTAGAAAAAGAAGGCATCCGCTGCAACTTAACCTTGCTGTTTAGTTTCGCACAAGCCGTTGCATGCGCGCAGGCAGGTGTCTACCTAATTTCGCCCTTCGTAGGACGGATCATGGATTGGTACAAAGCCAGTACTGGCAAAAGCTATGCTGGCCATGAAGATCCCGGCGTTTTATCCGTACAACGCATATACAACTATTACAAAAAATATGATTATCCCACCGTCGTTATGGGTGCCAGTTTCCGAAATACGGAAGAAATTAAGTCCCTAGCCGGCTGTGACCTACTTACCATTGGCCCCAAACTACTGGAACAACTAAAACAGGATACTGATGTAGTCACTCAGCAACTTTCGCCAGAAGTTGCCCAAACGGCCTGTCAAGATCCAAAAATGGATTTGGGTGAGTCCGCTTTCAGATGGTTGCATAATCAAGATGCCATGGCGACGGAAAAGTTGGCTCAAGGAATCCGGGGCTTTACTGAAGATAGCCTACGCTTAGAAGCGTATATCCAAGAACAATTGAACTCATAGCTCACCGGTATTTGTCGTAAAAATTCACCTAAACTATTTCAGCCTGGGCAGAGCTTTCCCCTCGCCCGGGCTTTTTTGTGCTCATAATTTTATGTTTTCAAAATAACTGCACCATCATGGGGGATTCGCAGACGATTGAGAAAGCGCACGGCGTTTTGAGCCAGTAAACCTGTAGCTAGCATGCGACCGATTATGTACATTTCTGATCAAAGATTTGCGATACGATCAAATAATTTTGGCAGCTATTAAAACCGACCAACACCGAATCGAGATCAATTCCTATTTTGAACTAAGGCAACCCTTATAAAAAAATTGCTTCGGTCTCATAGAACTTGCACTTGCTGCGCGCAGACAGCACGTTGCTTTAAGCAAAACAGAGAATTTAACTTAAGCGTTGCCCAAAAAGCTTACCGATATCACCACAAATCTGAAACCACGGATGTTTGAAGTAACTTTAGCTGACACTACTAAGAAAACCAAGTATGAAAAATTCAACGACTAGTGCGACCAAAAATGAGCCGCAGCCAATGGCTACTCCTGCTCGAGGATGTCCGAATCAGATACAACTTTATCTATATCGAGTAGGATTTTCACGTTATCTTTGATTTTTGCCATCCCGCTGACATAATCGGTTGAAACTCCTGTATCTGAGTGCCCAGGAGCCGCTTCAATACTTTCGGCTTCTATTTGTAATACCTCCTCCACGGCATCCACAATCAAGCCAGTAAAGGTCTCGCGACCATCTGGCAATTCAAGCAAGACCACAACAATACAGGTGCGCTCATTCACCTCTGCATTTTCAAATCCAAACCGCAGTCTCAAATCTGCAACTGGAATCACCTTACCCCGCAAATTAATAACGCCTTTCATGTAATCAGGCGTGCGCGGGACCCGGGTAATCGGTTGGGTCTGTATAATTTCACGTACTTTTAACACGGAAATTCCGTAGGATTGATCACCTAATTGAAAGGTCAAATAACGCCCGGCCATAAGTTCACTGATTGATTCGGTATCTTTTGCAGTATCTTGAGTCATTTCTAAATGGGTTAGTTAGCATGTGAAGTTATTGATGTGTATATCAATCGAACCGGACTTGGCTCCACTAATAAATTATGTGAACTTAATCATTCTGTCGAGTACTTGCTTGTAAATAAACTACTAATTTTACTCCCAAACGCAACGACAGCATCAAGCGGAATCCCCGCAAGCTTATCGGTAAAAAGACAGGATGCCTCTGAGCATGGCTGATGCAGTCGTCCAATAACCACGCTCGATTTGGGGATTCAAGATACGCTAATTAGACGCGCAATGCCGACAGTAAATCGCGAGGAGTTCATCAGCAGCATTTTCAAACTGCATCAAAAATGAAAAACTGCAACAACTCACTCTAGGGCACCTCTACAGGCGAATTTCCAAAGAGCGCCCGTGCGCGTCGAGTTGTTCAAGGCTGGCAAATACGTTTACCGTAGCTGCAGCGCTTCTAAGACTCTCCGCATCGTACTTCAGCACACTTGTACGACGCATAAAGTCAGTCGCCTGCAGCCCACTAAAGAAGCGGCCTGCTTGTCCCGTCGGCAAAGTATGACTGGGTCCCGCCACAAAATCACCCACCACGGTTGGCGTCATATACCCTAACAACATCGCACCAGCCGTCGTGATCGTTGTCGACAATGCCTCTAAGTCAACTTCTGCAACCTGAAGTTCCAAGTGTTCGGGAGCGACCCGATTCGCAACTTGAGCCGCAACCTTCAAGTCTGGACAAACGACCACTAAACAGCGTTCATCCATAATTTTTTTACACTTATCGGCGTGCCGACATAGCGGCAACTGTTGCACTATAGCGGATTTAACTTCTGCGACTAGCGCCTGACTGGTCGTCACAAAGTAGACAAGCTCTTTCCCACTACCATGTTCCGCTTGTGCCAATAAATCTGCTGCAATATGTTGAGGATGAGCGCCTGCATCAGCAATCACCATGACCTCACTGGGCCCAGGCAACAAATCAATTCCAACGGCACCCAAAACTTGGCGCTTAGCCTCCATGACGTAGGCATTGCCCGGACCAAAAATCTTATCGACAGCTGGCACCGTTTCTGTGCCATAGGCCATAGCAGCAATTGCCTGAACGCCCCCCAATCGATATACTTGGTCTACCCCCACCAAATTTAAGGCCGCTAGCATTGCAGGTGCAATGCTGCCATCTGCTTGCGGAGGGGTACAGACAATGATTTCAGGGCAACCCACGAGTTTGGCCAGAACTGCAGTCATCACAACCGTAGAGACTAGAGGAACATTACCTCCCGGAATATACAGACCAACGCGCTCGATAGGATAGAAGCGCTCTCCCACTTGAGCTCCGTGCTTATTTTCAGTTTTCCAATTTTTAGGCAGGGTATGTCGATGAAAGGCCTGGACCATCTCTATGGCCTCCATAATGGCCAAGCGTTCCGTGTCACTCAGTGAATCAGGGGCTTGCGCCAGTTCGGCAGGCGAAACGACAAGCTCTTCGACTTGTAACTGGGCGCCATCAAAAGCTTGCGTATAGCGCAAAGCAGCTAGATCGCCTCCATTTTTGACTCCGCTCAATATTTCAGATACTTTGGCACTAAGATCACTGGGAACTTTACCCAATGCGCAAAAGTCCGCTAAATCCTGTTCAAATTTTTCAGAGTTTGAATAGTCAATTACTTGCATTTGTATAAGAAAGACCTGCAATGCAGTCGGGTGCAAGCCAGCTTCAATTATTTTTATCCATTTTGGGCATCGCAAATAAGCGCTCTTCTAAGGCATTATTGGCCACAATCTGCGAATAGGCTACAGTATGCAGCGCTTTTCCATGCTTGGAGAAGGCAAGTTTTTTCGGGTAGTAGACCCCTTGAACTTGGGCCCAATCCAATACTTCTGCCTCTCGTCCGTTCCAATCAACGACGGAGACTAAGCGCCCTGATACGCGGTTAAAATAACGAACCGTTTGCCTGCCATCAGCATAACGATAAACGATCCTATGGCAACTTTGCTGATGACGCAGGGTCGTCCCAGCATAGCTGACAGTTTCACCCGCCTGCTGATTCGCCTGATAAAAATAAAATAAATGGTGCATATTCTGAAGAATGGCTTCGACTTGCGCTGGATTCAACCAACGCATTTGAGGCCTGCCATCTGGCAGTTTAGCTCTCAAGATGCAGGCCTGCTCACTGTTGCACAGAGTAGTTTCCACCACGTGCTCATATCGCAACTCAAACCGGTGATAGTGTGGCTTTTGAGCAATAATGACCATTCGAGCAGTCGGTTTGTCCGCTCCATGGAGAGTCAGCTGGCCGACGAGCTGCAAACTCGAAAGCTTATTTAAATCCGCCTCCGTTCCAATTGCTGCCCGCGCTTGCTGAAGAATGCGCGTCACCACTCTATCCTCCGCGCCCAAATACTGTACTTGCAGCCCGAAAAGCCACAGCACCACAAAAACACTCCTAATCACCGCTTTATTCATTACAACTGAGCCATCAAAGTCGTCCGTGCTGCATAAAAGTATCCTGCCACTCCAGCTGCTTGAATCCGACTAAACCGAAGTCCTGATCGATTAAAAAAGGTCTTTTGATCAAATTCCCATTCTCTGTCAGACGCTCAAAGAGAGCGGCTTCACTCAATAGCGGCCAGATCGCCTTAAAATTCAAGGCGCGGTAATCTTGCCCAGAGGTATTTAAAAGTGCTGGTAGCCGACCCTCTAAAAATACGCACATCCGCCGCAACTCTTCGACCGAGGGCGGAGCAGTTCTGATCGGAAATGCATGGTAGCGAAGTCCCGCAGCATCCAACCAATTCAAAGCCTGTCGGCAACGAGCGCATTTTTGATAAACATATACTTTTAACATCAATCTACATCCAGCGTCATTCACACAAAACTTGGCAACTCTTTTACCTAAACAGCCGAGAACTGCAGTATATAGTGAGCACAAGCTCGTAAACTCAAGCTTAGAAGACGTGCCACGCATACTCGCAAAGCCCAAAATAAACTAAAGGGCACCTCTGGAAACCTCCCATGTGTCGAGATTACCGATTTGCTGTTATGCAGGCAAGGCTCTCTCGCCAACGGTTGGGCTTCCAGCCCTCCTGTGCACAGAATCGCCTTGCTCAAAATCAAAATTGTATTCGTCTCGGCATTGGTAGGTTTTCAGAGGTACCCTAAAATAAACAATCTTGGGAATCGATCGCACGCACACTGGTTAATTCGCCATTAAAATGCTGGGCAATGGCTTGGCTGGCCTCAGCATCCACTTTCGCGAGTGCCTCCTCAAAACTCATTAAATCCGCCCCAACATTCGCCGCGACCACGAGCTCCATCAATTCCGGAGGATTCGGATCCAATGCATCAGATTCTTCGCCAGCATCAAGCTCACTATCAAAAGTATCATACAATTCAATCTCATCCGATTGCTGGCTGGAAGTCGCAACATCTGTGGCTGTCTTGGCAATGGCATAGGCTACCTGCTGCTGAGATGCCTCTGCAGATTGGCTAACTTTAGCCGAGGGTAGCTTTAGCGCTTTTTTTTTTCGGGCTCCAGCTCACCGACTCGCGCAATCTGCTGAATCAAACTATCGATAGCACGCGAGCGTGACTCTTCGGCTGCTTTTAATAGAGCAACCTCAAAGTTGGCTTTCTCGGAAAGTCCCTGTTGCACGCTGACCTCGGCTGCCTGCAGGGCATCCAGCATCCGCATCAGAGACTCTGTGCTGATCGATTGTCCGAATTGTTGACTACTTCCACCCTGCTGAATGGCATCTAAGAGGCCCTGACGAACGCAAGCTTGCAGATCGACCAGCACACGAAACAAATCACGCCCCTCTGCGACAAATTCATCCACTGCTGCGATAATCGCAGCATAATTCATGGCGACCATTGCCTGCGCCAAGCCTTCAATTCGTTCAACTGAAACTAAGCCATAGACATCCAAAACGTCTGCCTCCGAAATACTTTGGCCACAAAAGGAAATCATCTGATCCAAAATGGATTGCGCGTCACGCATACCTCCATTCGCTAAGCTGGCAATCGATTGCAGTGCATTTGGATCGGCTTGGATACCTTCCGAAGCTGCGATTATCGACAATTTTTCAGCTATCACCTGATTGGAAATCGGACGAAATTCAAAACGCTGACAACGCGAAACAATCGTTTGCAATACTTTGTGAGCTTCCGTGGTGGCAAAGAAAAATTTCACATGCTCAGGCGGCTCTTCTAAGGTCTTCAATAAAGCATTGAAAGCGGCAGTCGAAAGCATATGAACTTCATCGATAATGTAGATTTTGTAACGACACTGGGTGGGCGCATACTGACAGTCTTCTCGCAGGTCTCGAACTTGGTCGACGCTATTATTAGAAGCTCCATCGATCTCAATGACGTCCATACAGGAGCCATTCATAATTGCCTGACTCACCTCAGAATTATTATCCGGATGAATCGAGGGCCCGCCCTCCGCATTTAGCGCCTTAGCAAATAGCCTAGCGGTACTCGTCTTACCCGTACCACGTGGCCCAACAAACAGGTAAGCGTGCGCAATCCTTTGGCTTTCAATCGCATTACTTAAGGTGCGAACGATATGGTCTTGCCCGACTAACTCAACAAATTGCTTTGGCCGCCAACGACGCGCGATCACTTGATAACCATTTTCTCCCATATTCAAACGTCATATCAAATCAGCGATTACGGCAAGGCAAGTGCCATTTACGCAGACTACAAAAATACAGCCTCAGACAAAATATGCGAATTGATCATGCAAACCCAACCAGAGTGAGGTCGACCAAGACACTTGCCAGGATTAACGACGTCGCGGCCCGAAACTACGCCTGGGTGCGCCACGATTGACGGCAGCATTTTTTAAACGATACACAATACGTGCTTTGTTCAGATCATAAGGACTCATCTCCATCTTGACCGTATCACCCGTCGTGATTTTAATGAAATGTTTTCGTAACTTGCCTGAAATATGAGCCAAAACTTGGTGACCATTAGATAATTCAACACGAAACATAGTGCCCGGTAAAACGGCAACGATCTTACCTTCGACTTCTACATATTCTTCACCTTGATCTGTCTTTGACATAATAAAACTGGCAAGCAAAGCACCCACTCTGCTAAAGTCAAGAGTTGTATCCGCCAATCAATCACCTTATTGAGCCTCCTAAAAATGAAGCATCCAACAATCCATCTGCGCAACGACTGTCCCTTTGAAAAAATATTTCCCTCCGAGCTGAATCGCGATTCGTACTATTACATGGCCCATGCTTACAATCAAGCCATTGAGGCCTGGAAAAAAGATGAGGTTCCCATTGGAGCCGTCATTGAATATCACGGGCATATTATTGCGAGTGCCTACAACCAGTCCCGCACTAGTAACGATCCAACAGCCCATGCGGAAATTTTAGCCATTTCCCAAGCCGCGCGCTATTTGGGTGATTGGCGCTTAAATGAGTGCACCCTCTACGTCACGAAAGAGCCCTGCCCGATGTGCTCAGGTGCCCTCGTCATTTCACGCATTAAAAGCGTTTACTATGGACTCGCCGACAAAAAGATGGGCTGTCTTGGAGGGGCGCTAAACTTAGGAGAACTGCCTCACAGCAACCATAAATTCCAATCGCAATCAGGCATTATGGAAGACGAGTGCCACCAAATTATAAGTGCATTCTTCAAATTAAAACGCGCAACAGCAAAAGAAGATAGCTGAATAAATGCGTGTGTTACAATCGAGGGCGGCGCTGATCCCAAATGGGAAATCCATCTTTAGGGCACCTCTGAAAATCGGCAATCTCGGAACATGGGAGGTTTCCAGAGGTGCCCTTTATAACGATTTTTGAGCCCCGTCGAGCTAGCACAACATCCAACCAGTATCCATCATACCACGTGCACAAAAGTTGAGGGACTTATTTGACAAATAGGATCCCACTCATCATGGCTATGTGTGTACATTTCTAACCTACATTAAAACGAACGATATGGCCTTCGAACTACCAGCCCTTAATTATGCTTATGATGCGCTCGAGCCGCACTTCGATGCGCGTACGATGGAAATCCATCACACCAAGCACCACAACACCTACATCACCAATGCGAACGCAGCGCTTGCTGGAACCGATTACGAATCCGCGAGTATCTGCGAACTCGTGGAGGGAATTGCATCACTGCCAGACTCTTTAAAAACACCCATTCGCAACAATGCGGGTGGGCACGCTAACCATAGCTTCTTTTGGAGCATTTTAAGCCCTAATGGTGGAGGCGCTCCGGTCGGCAAACTGGCTACAGCGATCGAAGCAAGCTTCGGCAGTTTTGCTGAGTTCAAAGCAAGCTTTGCCAAGGCAGCCGCTACCCGTTTTGGATCCGGGTGGGCATGGCTAATCGTGCAAGCAGATGGCAGCCTTGCTGTCAGTTCCACCCCCAATCAGGACAACCCTCGTATGAAAGGCATCGTTGAAGTTGAGGGAACACCAGTGATCGGACTCGATGTCTGGGAGCATGCCTACTATCTCAACTACCAAAATTTACGTCCAAAATATGTGGAGGCATTTTGGAATGTGGTAGATTGGAATGCCGCTGAAGCCAATTTCATTGCGGCAAGCTAATACTCACTACTGATCCATGAAAAGCCGGTCGAATTTCATCTCGACCGGTTTTTTTTTGCGCTTTTACGAGGGCATCTAAAATTAGTTAGGTGCCCTCGTCTATCGCTTATTAGTGTGGTGGATTCAACTCTGAACTGCAAGAGAACATCAAAAGTAACAAACACCTAACTCAAGAAGAACGTCACACATTAGAGCGGATACGGAAAGAGAGATATTAACAGGCTCGGATAGCCGAGTACCAAGATCGAGGCACACTTACGGGATGACCTGAGTTCTGGACAAGTCACTGCTGTGATGCGCCGCCAGCGCACAGCAAGCGGCAAGTATTTCATCCCGAGTCACTTTTGATTCTGAGCTACGTTGATCTGCGCACGAAGGGCTTCCAGCCCTCCTGTGCACAGAA
>CAWVTP010000045.1:0-15667 GCA_963933035.1 uncultured Puniceicoccaceae bacterium
CCTTATGACGCCACAAATTTCAGTAGTAAACCGCCCAGTATTGATTGTAGACGATAATAAAGAGGTGCTCTTCTTGTTGAGTCAGCAACTGGTAAATGCGGGTTACTTGGTGGAGGATTATTCCGATCCTGTGGAAGCTAGCCAAGTTGTGATGGATAAAAATAGGAATTTTTCTTGTATAATTGTCGACCGCAACATGCCCACAATGAGTGGATTATCGCTATTAAAATTGGCGCAAGAGCACAAGCCACTCATGGCTCGCATCATGATTAGCGGTCAAGCTGATCTTGACATGGCCATGTCGGCCATTAACGAAGGCCAAATCTTCCGCTTTATGGTAAAACCCTGGCAGATGAGTGCGCTACTGGGTGTTGTGGCAGCAGCCTCCACATACACCTATGATGAACAAAACAAGCACGAGCGCAAACTAGCTTTAGTTGCCGACAACCAAGAACTGGCTCAAAAAAACCAATTTTCTCAGGAGAATTTTGAATTCTTAAGTAAGTTGTACATGAACTTATTGATTGCATACTCCCCTATTTTAGGCGCCATTACCCAAGTAACGATTGACCTGTGTGAGGCTCTTAATAAGACTGGTTTCCTAAACCCTAGTGAACAAAAGCTGCTTGGTTTTGCTGCAATCTTCAACAACGTTGGCTTGATGTCAGCCAGTCGGGCCATGATCCGAAAATCGTTTATTAAGCCTCAACAATTAACGACTAAAGAACAAGCTCTTATCGAACGACATCCATGCCAAATAGATTCGCTTCTACCTCTGGTGGGGGACTTACATGAGCTTAAGGAGATCATACGGGCCCATCATGAAAACTGGGATGGGAGTGGCTACCCGGATGGCTTAAGCAGCCACATGATTCCGCGTGTAGCCCAATTTTTGGCACTTGCCTGCTATTATGCTGAATCCAACCACTACAAAGAGGAGCTTAATTTCAAAATCCGGCAGCTAAAGGGTAATCGATTTGCCTCTGAAGCGGTCGAGGCCTATATGCAGTTGGTCGAAAACAAAGCTTTACCGCCCAAAGTACAAGAGCTGAAAATCAATCAGCTGCGCAGTGGACTCACACTCGCTTCCGACGTCAAAAAAACAGATGGACAACTTTTAGTAGGCAGCCATAAGACGATCTCCCCGCGCATACTCGAACACATGCAGGAGTTGAGTTCCAGCAATGAAATTGATGATTTGGTGCTCATATTTTATTAGCTGCCGCAAACGAAACGTATTTCGGCTGACTCAGAATTAATCCTGCTGCCAAAACAGAAAGTTTTAACGAATTCACATTGCTTGAGTTCTCACGAGTGCACCTACGCCATCTGTCTTATTGCGAATTGGATGCGGATCGAATCGCAACAAAGCTCAAGCCAACGATACGGGTACCATTAAAGAAAATATTTGAGTCCTGCGTTCGACTTAGCTGACTAAACAGATGACACATTTTATTGCAGGACAGCGCTGGATGAGTGATTCCGAACCCGAATTGGGGCTCGGCTTAATTGAATTCGTCGACCGGCATCAATTGACTTGCTATTTTCCTGGATCGGACGAACGCCGTATCTATTCTGTAGCCGGTGCACCCCTTAAACGTATCGAATTTAAGCCCGGAGATCAGATCCGCTCACAATCTGGAGCCGAACTTAAAGTGGAGTCGATAACTGAGCGGAACGGAATTTTGCACTACCTTGGGCAAAATCAAAACATATCAGAAAGCGAGCTTGCCACCTGTGCAAGTCTCCATCAACCAGAGGACCGACTATTGAAAGGACAAGTCGACAGCAGCCAAAGCTTTACCCTGCGCTACCAATCCATGCGCATGCAGTCCGAACGATTGCAGTCAAAATTGGCGGGATTTGTCGGTGGGCGGGTCGACCTAATCCACCATCAACTCTACATCGCAAACACAGTTGCGGCGCGTCAGCTTCCACGCGTCCTGCTAGCCGATGAAGTGGGTCTCGGTAAAACCATAGAAGCTTGCTTGATCCTACATCGCCTCCATCTAACAGGCCGCGCGGATCGTATTTTGATCATCGTCCCAGATGCGTTAGTCCACCAATGGTTCGTCGAATTGATGCGGAGATTTAACTTAATTTTTCATTTATTAGACTCGACGAATGCCGCCCCAGAGCAGAATCCATTTTTCGAGCAGCAAATGATCCTTTGTAGTTTAAAAGAGCTAACAACAGCTCCACGTTTGGCTGCTCAAGCAATCACAGTCAACTGGGATCTCGTCGTCGTGGATGAAGCACATCACTTGGACTGGTCTCCCCAGCGAGCAAGTCCCGAATATGCCATTGTGGAAGCACTGGCTGCCAAGTGCCGCGGACTTTTATTGCTGACCGCAACACCAGCTCAATTAGGCTTGGAAGGTCATTTTGCTCGCCTACGTCTACTTGATCCTGCGCGTTACGCCTCTTTGGAAGAATTCACCGTAGAACAAAGCCAATACGGGACTGTAGCCAATTTGGCACGACATTTAACGAGCAAAAAGCCTTTAAAAAAAGCGCAGATTAAAGCTTTACGTGAGCTATACTGTGAGCTGGATAATCAGGAATTTGCGCAACGCATGCAAAAACCGCAACAATTGCTGAGCGACTTAGTGGATCGCAATGGGACGGGGCGCGTCATCTTCAGAAATACACGTGAAGCACTAACTGGCTTTCCACAACGTCAGGTCCATCCAATTGCCCTAATCCCACGCGCCAAACTTTCCCGAAAAGCATTAACGGCTCGCATGCAGCAAGAGTACCGGGCCGACGTCACGCATCCGGATAGCCAAGTTGACTTTGATTTCCAGGACGGCCCCCGTGTACACTGGCTGATTTCGCTTTTGGAGCGGCTAAATCCCGAAGAAAAAATACTCCTAATTTGTAGTCGCATCGAGAAAGTTTTGGCCCTCAAAGAAGCACTACTCGCTCAAGCAAACATTAAACTGGCCCTATTCCACGAGTCCCTAAGTCTGATCCAGCGAGACCGCAATGCCGCTTGGTTTAGCGAACCAGATGGAGCACGCATACTTATCTGCTCTGAAATTGGCAGTGAGGGCCGTAATTTTCAATTTGCCCATCATTTAGTTTTGTTTGATCTTCCCATGAATCCAGAGCTGCTGGAGCAACGAATTGGGCGCTTAGATCGTATTGGTCAAACCGAGACCATCCAAATTCACATCCCCTATTTAGAAAATAGCTGGACTCATTTGATGCTACGCTGGCATCACGAAGGGCTACAAGGCATTGAAAACCAGCTCAGAGGCGGCCGTAGCTACTTAGCCCAATTTAAAGATCGATTACTACAACTTGGCGAAAATGCGTACTTTGATACGGAGCGCGATGAGTCTGCAATCCAGCGCTTAATACAAGACACACAGACACAGCGTAGTGTGCTGGAGACAAGTCTTCAAAAGGGGCAAGCCAGTCTTTTAGCCTACAATTCCATGTGCGCACCGATCGCAGAAAAGCTGATTGCATCTATTCAAGCATTGGACGCATCTCCTGATCTGGAAGCGTATATGCATCAAATATTTGATCATTTTGGGGTCACTGTTGAAGAGCTAGGAGCGCGTACTTATTTTTTGTCTGGACAGCATATGTTCACCGACAATCTCCCCGGATTGAAGCCCGAGGGCACTTGGGTTACCTTTGATCGTCAGATAGCGCTGAAGCGAGAAGAGATCACCTTTCTAACTTGGGACCACCCCCTAGTCCACGGTGCGATTGAATTAATGTTGAGCACACAAGAGGGCAATGCTGCCCTGACGACTTGGAAGCATCCAGCGTCAGCACCTGCATTGGTGGTCTTAGAAGCGCTCTATCAGGTGGAATGTGTGGCCCCCAAAGCACTGTATATTGAACGCTTTTTAGCCCCCAGCCCCATCCGAATCGTCGTGGATCAAGATGGCCAAGATTTGAGCCAGCAACTGTCCCATGCTTCGATCAATGCCCAGACGGATGAGGAGCTCGCACTGGGCTTGCCAGCAAAGTTACCAGCCCTGAAAGCGATCATTCGGCAGATGATGGCACATGCCCATCCACTTGGGCAGCAGCAAAGGCAAAAGTTAGTCGCTGCAGCCATTCATCGAGCGACTTCAGAGTTAAGCGCAGAATATCATCGCCTACAGGCCCTACAAAGCGCCCATAATAGCGTCCACCCAGACGAATTACAACTGGCTGCGCAGGCCCCAGCTCAGGTGCAGGGCTACCTCGAAGACGCCCAATTCCGACTAGATGCCATTCGCTTGATACTCACTCCCCCGAGCAAGCCAGCCTAAAAGCCCCTATTGTACACTCCCAGTGCTTACAAGATTCCTGCACCTGAGAACCATTGCGACTTTTCCAATTTTATGATGGCCTGTCGCCATAATGCGTGTATCAATAAAGGTTTTTTTGATAACACGGAAACACTATGGAACGGATACCAAATGTACTGGCTGCGCGCTATGCAACCTCAGCGATGCGAGCCATCTGGGGCGCGGAAGGACGCATTGCACTCGAACGTAATTATTGGATCGCAGTTTTAAAGGCCCAAAAAGACCTCGGTCTGGAGATACCTCAATCGGCAATCGACGCCTATGAGCGCGTTAAAGATCAGATTGATTTGAATTCGATCCATACCCGAGAGGCGGTCACGCGTCACGATGTGAAAGCCCGAATCGAAGAATTTTGCGCACTGGCAGGCTGCGAACACATCCACAAAGGACTGACCAGCCGCGATCTCACAGAAAATGTCGAGCAGCTGCAAGTCATTCAGTCACTGGAATTAATCCAGACTAAAGTGGTGGCTGCCCTAGGTAAGTTAGCCCAGCGTGCGGCTGAATGGAAAGGGCAAGTCATTACTGCCCGAACCCACAATGTGCCTGCGCAACCCGCCACTCTCGGCAAACGGCTGGCGATGTTTGGTGAAGATCTCCTACTGAGTCTTGGGGCCCTCAAAAACTTGGTGCAACACTACCCAGTGCGGGGACTCAAAGGCCCGGTTGGCACCCAACTCGACTTGCTCACTTTGTTTGACGGTGACGCCGAAAAGGTCAGCCAATTAGAGCGGTCAATTTTGCACTATTTGGGCGCCGATGCTGCGCTGGCTTCCGTCGGCCAAGTATATCCGCGTGGGCTCGATTTCGAAGTGCTCTCGCTGCTAGTTCGCCTAGCCTCTGGACCCTCTAGCTTTGCTAAAACACTGCGAATCATGGCCGGCCATGAGCTCGCTAGTGAAGGCTTTGCTAAGGGGCAAGTTGGCTCCTCCGCCATGCCCCACAAGATGAATAGCCGCAGTTGCGAACGCTTAAATGGATTTGCCGTCATTCTTAAAGGTTATCTCAGCATGGCCGCAGAACTCAGTGGCGATCAGTGGAATGAGGGCGACGTCTCTTGCTCTGTCGTTCGGCGCGTATGCCTGCCAGACAGCTTTTTCGCCATCGATGGCTTGCTCGAAACTTTTATCACCATCCTCGATCAAATGGAGGTCTACCCTGCGATGATCGAACAAGAAAATCAGCGCTACGGACCTTTTTTGGCCACCACAACCATCCTGATGGAAGCCGTGCGGGCAGGCGCGGGCCGAGAACAGGCCCACGAGGCCATCAAAGAGCATGCCGTACAAGTTGTACGTGATTTGCGCAGTGGTCGTATTCATGAAAATGACCTCCCCCAAAGATTGGCAAACGACGATCGTCTGCATTTGAGTAAGGATCAAGTGAATGCAATCATGGTAGGGGCCCAAGCCGCTATCGGACGCGCCAGTGAGCAAGTAGACGCTTTCTGCCAACAGGTGGCATCAGAAATGCAACAGCGGCCCCAAGCACGCGACTTTATCGCGAGCTCCATTCTTTAAGATTGCTTTTATACGCAACAAAACTAGACAAATTTTTAACAACGAAACGGATACAAAACTTATGGCGAATGAATTAGAAGGAAATTGTTTGGTGGCCCAATCGGGCGGCCCCACATCAGTTATCAATGCGAGCCTAGCAGGCGTCGTCTCTGAAGCGCTCAACTATGAGTGCATTGAAGAGATTTATGGGGGCTTGAATGGCGTCATGGGCATTTTGGATGAACAGCTGATCGACCTAGCAGCCGAGTCTCAGCAAACCATTCGTGGCCTACGATACACCCCAGGAGCAGCTTTGGGAACGTGCCGCTACAAGCTCAAATTGCAATCTGACTTTGATCGCGTATTAGAAGTTTTCGAGGCCCACAACATCCGCTATTTTTTTTACGCTGGCGGCAATGACTCTCAGGACACCGCCAACAAAATTTCTAAATTAGCGCAGGAACGCGGCTACGAGTTACGCGTTATCGGCATTCCCAAAACGATTGACAACGACCTCGTGACGACGGACCACACGCCAGGCTATGGCAGTGTGATCAAGTATATCGCCAGTACCGTTAAGGAAATCGCCTGCGACAATGCGGCCATGGGGCAACACAACCTCGTCCAAATCGTTGAAGTCATGGGACGCAGCGCAGGCTGGATTGCTGCTGGCGCTACGCTCGCGAAATACCGCGACCAACCCAATGCGGCTCCGCACTTGATTTACCTACCCGAGGTCGCTTTTTCTCCCGAAAAATTCATCGCAGATGTACAGCGCGTCCTGCAAAAGGAAAAGTACTGTGTCGTTGTGGTCGGTGAGGGCTTAGTGGATGCCGACGGCAACCATATTTCAACGGATGGCAGTTCTTCAGATGCGTTTGGGCACTCTCAACTCGGCGGTGTAGGTGATTATCTACGCGCGCTGGCAGAAGAGTCGCTGCAAGTGAAAGCACGCTCTGTGAAACTCGGCATGGCGCAACGAGCCGCTGTTCACTGCTCCTCTCAAACCGACAATGATGAAGCCTTCCTAGCAGGAAAAGCAGCGGTACAAGCAGCCATAAACGGCGAGACCGATAAAATGGTCACCTTACTCCGTGGCGAAGGCGATAACTACAGCTGCGAAACGGGACTGGCCGACTTGGCCGAAATCGCCAACGGCGTCAAAAAATTACCTCAAGACTGGATCAACGAAGATGGTGTCAGCATGAGTTATAACTTTTATAAATACGCACTCCCGCTCATTCAGGGTGAAGTTCAGGTCCCCTTTGAAAATGGCGTACCTGCACTGGTGCAATTGAAACGCGTCAAGGCAGCTCGTAAATTGGGCGCCTTTGTCGCGCAGTAATTTCTAACGTCTCAAAAAGCCCAATCGTGCGGTGTACGATTGGGCTTTTTTTATTGAGGACTGCCGATGGCAAGTCAAGGGTCGCAATTCCTCTAAGGCATTAAATTTAAAGCATCTGCAAGTATCCCAGAATAGATCAACTACAAACCCTTCTTGGATAAATAGCACTCTATGAGGGAATTTAGCTGCAGGGCCTAAACATGCGCTATACTTCCAATAATTCGGCTAAGCGCTGGCAGCGATAATCGAAAACAGTTGCCAGCTGTTTTTTTACATACAAGGCATGCACCAAACGATCGAAAGGTGCTCCGGGTAGTTGATAGCAGATCTGATCTTTAAAACACACGCCCTGATCAACTGCCTCAATGCCGTGGTAGTGGTACCAAAATTTGTAAGGGCCCATTCGCTGCTCATCCACAAAGGAGTGCCCAGAATTGACATACTTGATCTCGGACAACCAAGTCTGCTGGCCTAATAAAGGAAGCTGAATTTTATATTCAATCAACAAACCCGCATATATTTCGGCCGGCAATTCACTACTAACTTCAAACTGCATAGATTCGGGGGTAATCCGATTCAAATTCTTGGGATTGCTCAAAAAATCCCAAGCAGTATGAAGATTAGTGTTGATGATTTGCGTGCGCTCGATTCGGTACAGATGACTCATAGCGACCAATCGATCGATGCCTTCCATAACTTACCGATTTTGATTTTATTGTAAGTTGTGGGCATCCTCCACGAATTAATAGATTCATGCAAACGCTAAGGCACATGTTCGTTCATCTATTTCGGGACACCGATAATCGGCTCTTGATGGCGTCTTCGCCCATTGTGTTGATGCATATTCTCAGTTTAGGTGTGTTTTTTGTGGGCTTCAGTTGGGTGGCATTCGCCATCGCACTACTCACCTACGTAACGCGCGTATTTGCACTCACGGCAGGCTATCATCGCTATTTCTCGCATCGCTCATTCAAGACCAGTCGCAGCTTTCAATTCGTAATGGCCTGGGTCGGCGCATCCTCTGCCCAACTAGGTCCCATGTGGTGGGCGGCCAACCATCGCCACCACCACCAACATTCAGACCAAGCAGAGGATATTCACTCACCGGTCACAAAAAGTTTATTTTGGGCGCACATCGGCTGGGTGATGTGTCGCGCTTACAGTGCAATCCAATTTGACCGCATTAAAGATCTCAGTAAATTCCCCGAATTACGCTTTATTGACCGCTTTCACATTCTACCTGTCGTGTCTTTGATTGGAACGCTGTTTGCCCTGGGAGTCGCACTTCAACACTTTGCCCCGCAGTGGGGAACCAACGGACTGCAAATGGTGATGTGGGGCTTTTTTGTGAGCACCATTGCGGTTTACCACGTCACCTTTTGTGTTAATTCAGTCACGCATGTTGTCGGCAAAAAACGTTTTAAAACCAACGATGAGAGCCGCAACAGCTTCTGGGTTGCTCTGTTAACTTTTGGCGAGGGCTGGCACAATAATCACCATCGCTGGCCTTTATCCGCTCGCCAAGGCATGTATTGGTGGGAATTTGATTTGACCTACTTATTTCTCAAGGCTTTGGAGAAAATAGGTCTCATTTGGGATGTGAAAGTATATCCGAAACAGCTCTACACTGAAGCGGGGCAGTCTGCTAACTAGACTACAGTGGTGAAACTCTATTGGCTGTTATTTTTTTTAATCGGTTTTTTAGCGGCCACAATGCTCTACTGTTTGGCTGTGAAGATGCGTATTATGGCCTGGGTGGATTTAATTTGGTCGCTCGGAGTCGGGCTGGGCGCGTTGACCTATTACATGATTGCGACAGACCAAGCCACGACAGCCACTTGTGGACTGGCAATCGCATTGCTGTGGTCGCTACGCTTAAGTCTCTTTCTGCTGCGCGATCGCATTTTGAGCGGACGTGAAGATGCGCGCTATGCGCATTTGAAAGCTTATTGGGGCGCTAAGGCTACCCGCAATTTTTACGGACTCTTTCTGCTGCAAGTGCCCTTGGCGGCCTTATTTTTACTCCCCATCCAGTCGGCCCTCTCGCATCAAGCCACACCAGCTTGGCTATTCGCGGGCCTGATATTAGCTTTGCTGGGGATCGGCGGAGAACACTTATCGGACCAACAACTAAAAGTCTTTAAACAGCAAGCCAAGAGCCCAATAGCCGTTTGCAATACTGGCCTCTGGCGTTATTCTCGCCATCCCAACTACTTTTTTGAATGGCTGCATTGGTGGGGCTACGTCTGCCTAGCAGTCGGCAGTTCCACTTGGGCATTCAGCCTCATTGGCCCTCTATTCATGTATATTTTTCTACGCTATCTGACGGGCATTCCCCACACTGAACGTGCCTCACTGGCACGACGTGGCGAGGCCTACCGGCAATACCAAGCCAGCACCAACTTATTTTTCCCATGGAAGCCACACATTCTAAAGAACTAAATTCACCCCAAACGACGCCCGACCAGCTTTCGCTCATGGGGCGTCTGCTAGAAACCATCTTTGTGCGACAACTCGCCAAACTACGGGGCGGGTGTATTCAGTTTACCGGTCCAAGTGGTCGAATCCAGTTGCTAGGCGAACCCCAATTTAAGGCAGTCGAGCTGCACGTGCAGCGTGCAGATTTTTATCCAGCAGTCTTTGCTGGCGGGAGCGTTGCTTTTGGAGAGGCTTATCAGGCAGGGCACTGGACGACCAATGATTTGCCGGCGCTTCTCACCCTAATCGCCCGAAATCAGCAGGACCTAGGGCGCATCCGCAAGGGATTTTCTTGGCTACAGCAGCGGATCAATCGCCTGTACCATCAAACCCGCAAAAATACGCTGCACAAGAGTCGAGAAAACATCCAAGCGCACTACGACCTCAGCAATGATTTCTATCAGTGTTTTTTGGATGCCAGCATGACCTACTCCAGTGCCCTGTTTACCGACAAGGCGCAGAGTCTGGAGGCGGCGCAAATGAGCAAGATTGATCGTATGCTGGACTTAGCCGAAGTCCCAGCGGGGGGTTCGATTTTAGAGATTGGGACTGGCTGGGGCGCGCTCGCGCTGAGGGCAGCTGAGCGCGGATACCAAGTCAAAACCATCACCTTATCCCAAGCACAATACGACTATGCACGGCAAAGTTTTATCAATGCTGGGCGCAGGGACGCTATCGACCTACAATTGCAAGACTATCGGACGCTGACCGGGCAGTATGATGCTGTCGTTTCCTGCGAAATGATTGAAGCGGTCGGCAAAGAGTACCTAGACAGTTATTTTGAAGTCATTGCGGCCAGCCTAAAGCCGACAGCAAGAGCGGTCATCCAAGCGATCACCATTCCAGATGAGCGTTACGCCGCCTACTGCCGACAATGTGATTGGATCCAAAAACACATTTTCCCCGGTGGGCACCTCCCCTCACCTGGCGCATTACAGCAGAGTGTTGCCCGCACGGGTTGTCTGCACTGGAAGAGCGCAGCCGGATTTGGCTATGATTATGCCCGCACCTTACAACATTGGTTTCAGCGCTTCAATGCCGCCAATACCCAGATACACAATATGGGATTTGATGCTGCCTTTTGCCGTAAATGGAATTACTATTTAGCGTACTGTGAAGCAGGTTTTACCACCGATCTTATCGATGTCCAACATCTAGTTGTGCAAAGAATGGCTAAGCCCTAAGATCACTTCCATTGATTTCATAGAATACCATTCCATCGACTTAGAACGCAGTTGCTTGCTGGCCTGGAACCAGCATTTTTTTGATTTCTAGCTTGCTATGCGGTGGTGAGCCTCTATCACTGCACTCTTTTCGTGAGCTGGAAATAACGCCCAGCGACACTTCACCACTAAAACCAAACCATCACCAAAAGAAACTTCGTTTCTCCCCTGCTGGGGCTTTGAACACATTATGAATACGACACCACAAGATTTACTGGATGCAGGCGTCCATTTTGGACACCAACTTCGTCGCTGGAACCCCAAGTCGAAACCCTACATCTATGACAACCGCAATGGCATATCGATCATTGACTTGGAGAAAACTCACAAGTTACTTGCTGAGGCATGCGAAGTGATTCAATCCGTCGTTTCTTCCGGAAAAAAGATCCTGTTTGTCGGCACAAAAAAACAAGCCCAAGAAATTATTCGAGAGGGTGCCAACGCCTGTCAAATGCCCTTTTGCGCCAATCGCTGGATGGGTGGAGGTCTCACAAATTTTACCACGATTAAGTCATCCTTAGCCAAGTACCGCAAGTTTCTGAAAATGGATCGTGATGGCGAACTGGCCAAGCTGCCCGGCAAGGAAGAAGCGATGATCCGTCGTCAGATGAGCCGGATGAATCGTAACTTTGAAGGTATGCTGGAAGTCAGCGAATTGCCAGCGGCCATCTTTGTCGTCGACACCAAGAATGAAGAAATCGCGGTAGCGGAAGCTAACCGTTTAGGCATTCCAGTTATCGGACTGGTTGACACCAATTCAGACCCAACGGTCGTGAAGCACCCGATCCCAGGGAATGACGATGCGGTCAAATCCATTAACATTATCGTATCCACCATCGTCGAGGCTGCAGAAGCAGGCTTGGCTCAGCGTGAAGCGAAACGAGTCCAAAAGCAAGCTGAGCCAATCGTGCGAGAACAAGTCTTCGAGCAGCAAGCTGATGTCGAAGTCACTCTACCCGCAGGTTACGGTGAGTCCGAAGAAGCCGCTACGGACACGGCCGAGAGCTAAAATTTGAAACAATTAAGCCTTAATTAAAAAAACAAAATGAGTGTGCAAATAAATGCAAAAATGGTGGGTCAACTCCGCGAAAGTACTGGAGCTGGCCTCATGGATTGTAAAAAAGTATTGGTCGAAGCAGAAGGTGACTTTGATCAAGCAGTTGAGCTATTGCGCAAAAAGGGCATGGCGACTGCAGCCAAAAAGGCTGGACGCGATGCTAGCGATGGTCTTGTAGATGCCTACATCCATTTGGGAGGCAAAGTCGGCGTTTTGGTTGAAGTCAGCTGTGAGAGTGATTTCGTCGCCAAGACAGACGACTTCAAGAGCTTTGTGCGCGACATTGCGATGCATATTGCGGCCACCAATCCTGTCTGTGTTTCTCGCGAAGAGGTTGATCCCGAAATCGTTGCCGCCGAGCGTAAGGTTGCTGAATCACAAGCAGAAGGCAAACCCGCGCGTGCTATTGAACAAATTGTCGAGGGCAAGCTCAACAAGTTCCTCAGTGAATCATGCCTATTGGAGCAGGCCTTTGTGAAAGATCCAGATCAAACGGTGCAGGAGCTATTGACTGCGATGATTGCCAAGATGGGCGAAAACATGGCGATCAAACGCTTCGCACGCTTCCAAATCGGTGCTTAATTTTTAGCACCAATTTTTCCCCAAAGCCCTTCAAATTAGTGAAGGGCTTTTTTGTATCCACCCAACAAGTCGTTATGCAGCCTATAATCCGTGGACTCGACTCAGCGATGTAAGCACAAGTCTCATCCGGCAGTCTTGCCTGCCAGTTTTTTCAGCTGGTGACACAGGTACGTCTGCCGCACTTGTTGTTTGTTATTTTTGACAGCCATCGCATAAGCATCCAAGCAGCCGACTAAGTAAACTTTTTTACGCGCTCGGGTGATGCCAGTATACACCAAGTTCCTCTGTAGCAATAAAAAGTGTTGCTTTAAGATGGGAATAATCACCACTGGATATTCACTCCCTTGGCTCTTGTGAATCGAGATACAATAGGCCAATTGTAAGTCCGACAGTTCCGACTTGGCGTATTCGATAGACTCTTGTCCAAATTGAATCGACAGCGTCGAGCTGTCGGCAGCGATACTGGAAATGATACCCGTATCGCCATTGAAAATATTTTTATCGTAATTGTTACGCATTTGGATCACTTTATCACCAATCCGAAAAACGGTGCTGCCGTAACTCAGCTCAACCGGCAGCTGTTTCTGGGTCTGCTCCTTAAAGTGAATTTGTTGGGAAGGACGATAATCGGGCGTCGATCTTTGCCGAGCGCGCGCCGTTTCGATCGGATTGAGTACAGCTTGCAGCTCGCCATTGAGCGCTTGAATACCGGCTGAACCCCGATGCATGGGTGCCATGACCTGCAGCTCACGAATCGGATCGAAGCCCTGCTGTTTGGGAATGACTTCTTTGACCAAGTAGCGAATGGCCTGAAAGCTCTGCTCCGGGCTCTCCGCCTGAATAAAATTCAAATCATCCTCTTTTTGTAGCATCCGCAAACTGTTGTAAATCCGGCTTGGCCTTTGTTCGCCGCGTAAAATAGCGTGCGCAGTGGTGACGATCTCGCTCTGTTTGCCTTGACGAAAGATAGTGTCTAATCGAGTCAAATGGGCTGGCGCCGACTGAATCAAATCGGCCAATACATTGCCAGCGCCAACCGAGGGAAGTTGATCCGCATCCCCGACAAGCACTAAATGAGCCGTCTGCGGGATCGCTTGCAAGAGCTGCGCCGCCAGTTGGGTATCCAACATACTTGCCTCGTCAAGAATTAGGAGCTCACAGTGCAAGGGTTGGTGCTTATTGTGAACAAACTTACGGCTTTGTCCTTCATACTTGAGTAAGCGGTGAATGGTACTGGCATGCGTGCCGGCCGCATCCGCAAGCCTTTGAGCGGCACGTCCAGTGGGGGAAGCCAAACAGAGCTTGACTTTCTTCGCACTTAAAATGTCGACCAAGGCCCGCAGTAGCGTGGTCTTCCCCGTGCCAGGACCTCCGGTAATGATACTGATTTTACTCTTTAGCGCCCCCTTCAACGCGGCGGTCTGTTGGGCCGCAAAGACAAAGCCCGCCCGCTTTTGGGCCCAGTCAACTGCTGCCTCGATTTGCAAAGGTGGTAAGGCAGAGGGCGCCTGCGCGAGGGCTTGAATCGACTCCGCAATCTGACGCTCAGCAGCCGCCATGATCGGTAGTTGGTAAGCCCTTTCATGACACCCACTCAGTGGATCCTGCAACTGAACCGCGCGCAGAATTTGCTGCCGTTGGAGCTGAGCAAGCGCCTGTTGAATCATGGCCGCATCCACAGCCAGCAATGTCTGCGCTTCCGCAGCGAGTTGCGACTCGATCCCTAGCGTGTGTCCGCTTGACTGCAATTGCGTCAGCGCATGCAAAATACCTGCCTGCAATCGTGCCTCAGAGTTACTGGGAAAGCCTAAATTCAAGGCGATTTTATCTGCCGCCTTAAAGCCAATACGCTCAATTTCACCCACGATTTTATAGGGCTGATCTTGAATGATGCGCTTGGTGTCGGTCCCATATTTATTGACCAGTTTGAGGCATTGGGCAGGTGAGATGCCATAAGTTTGGAGGAAGATCATGACATCTCGGACCGCCGTTTGCGCCTCCCAAGCCTGTTTAATCGAGCGCGCCCGATTTTTACCGATCCCCGGAACCTCACCCAAGCGCCCAGAATCTTGCCGAATGATGTCTAATGTCTGCGTCCCGAAATGATCGACAATTTTCTTAGCATACGAAGGCCCAATTCCAGGGATTAAGCCGCTGCCCAAGTAATTACGAATACCATGGATGCTGGCAGGCAGTTGCGATTTAAACTGGCTAACTTTAAATTGATCTCCATGTTTTTTGTGCTGCGTCCAGCTTCCCTTCAGCGCCAAAGTTTCCCCACATTGAACCCCCGGTAATTTACCCTGGATCGTAATGGCCTGCGCTTCTTCGGCAGTTCGGACCTCAGCAACACAGTAACCATTCGCCTCATCGTAATAAAGAATACGCTCAAGGATGGCCGAAAAGGACTGTGCGGTAGGTTCCATGCGGGATCTTAAATATTACATTACAGCCATTTAGAGCAACAGTGCGACGCAAATCTCACAATGTCAGCCAGCTAGCTGCAAAATCTGACACTAAGAGCCTTGATCCACCACTCTCAAGCAGAGAACAAAGCAAAGGCCGCCAGACTTTCTTGGACCATCCATATGACAGCCCATAACGCCGCCAACACAACGAGTCCGACACCAAGGAATTTAATCCAAATTTTAGGAAATCGAACTACCTGCAAAGTCCCCCGAACGGAGTCCTGCTGAAGGTAACTGGCAAAATGTTGGTATTTACGCGGGCCGCGATTAAGCGCAGCTAAAAGTTGATAGCTGCGTCTTCCTGCGATTGGCCGCTTCTTTCGCCATGAGAATAAGCTGAAATCCATTTTTATTGCTTTGGGTGATGCAGAGACAAAGTGTGATTGATAAGTATGAACTGTGATTGATTTGGTCAACCTCTATTAGACAATCATGATGTTGAAATGAGATTTGCTAAGCTTGAACTAATAACAGCATTCCAGGAGGGCACATGTAAATAAACAAAAAAGTACCCGTAATTAGAAAAGGTTTACGTCTTGGATAGGCGCTTGTGAACTCCATGATTTTCTCATCCGGGGGCATCTAAAAACTGTATATTTATGCGTTACTGGTTGTTTGCTGGCGATTGGTTACTTATAAATTTAGGGGCTGTAGTAGCTAAGGACGAATAAATATGTTCTAAACTACAGTCGATGTATC
>CAWVTP010000046.1:0-15349 GCA_963933035.1 uncultured Puniceicoccaceae bacterium
GCATTTTCCTAATAAAATATCTTGCTTGCTTAACTCGCTTATTTTATCAAGCACAAAGTCATTACTTTTAATAACCCCTCCCCTATGTTTCGTACACCTAAAATTTGTTGTACCCTCTTCGTGTTTGCATGGAGTATTTGTGCTCTTGCAGAGGAAGATGCGTCCCAAATTAGTTTCTCAGATTTAGAGGCCCAAGCCGTTGAACTGGTAGAAAAAGGCTCCCTACAAGATGCTCAACCTCTCCTAATGGAGCTAATCAATCGAGTAGAAGCGACTGATAACACTACCATTCAACTAGATCTGCCCTACTTTTTCACCGCACTCGCTCATTTTCAAAATTATGCTGAAAATAACCAAAAGAGCGAACTCGAATCCAGCTTGACTTGGCTGAGTCGCTTAGTCGAAAAATACCCCGAGAGTAGTCGGTTAAAGGAAGCGCTACTCCAAAAAATTACCGTTCTGCGTCTTTTGGGCCAAGGCAAAGAGGCCATTGACTTGATGGTTGGCATCATCTCCAAAGAGTACGCCATACAACTCAGTATTCCGGAAGAAATCCAAATGCTGAAAGACTTAACCCAAACTTATTACAACAGTCCCAACTGGTTGGAGGGACTCAAAGTTTACAGAAAGTTGCTGGCTATGGCACGCACTGCAGAGGACAAAAACTATGCAGCTGCGGCGCTGTTTGAGGCTTACATCGCAGAAAAAAAGCTCGATGAGGCCCTCGACTTACTACCGATCATTGCACAGGATTCGCTGGTTCGCTATTTGCCAAGGTTAAACATCAGTTTGTTAAAAGCCAGCGATCTCATGAGCGCCAGTGCCCGCTTAAATGATGCCGCAGTTATGTTGAGCTTGCTGAAAACAACACCACAAATGCTAGCGTATCACAAAAAGCTGTATGCCCAAAACCAGCAAGCTTTAGAGGTTCAAAAAAAACTCGTTAAAGACCCTGAAAAAACACAAAAAATCGAGCAAGCACTCCAACAAGGGCGGCATACCATCAAAATACTGGGCCAACTTCCGAGCCTGGAAAACGAATTACAAGTACGCCGAGCCCGCAATTACACCCAAACCGCTCGCCGCTACGAATCTTTCTGGATGTACTACGGACTGATGACAGAGAACCCGAAATCTAAGCAAATCGAATTTTATACCTATGCTTGCTTTTCCAATGCCATTCAGATTCAAAAAATAAATACAGCCATTGAAATCGGTCGAGGCTACAAGCAGTCCTACCCAAGAGGTCAATACATTCAGGACATGATTCCCGCACTGGTCTCCGTCATGGCACGCTCTGGTGACAAGGCCTATGAAGAAGAGTATCTAAAACTCGCCTTTGATTTCATTTGGGCCAATGCCAACGATCCCGCCAGCATCAATTTATTAAACGTCTGGGCTAGTTATCACATCCAAAACTCCAAGTACGCAATTTTGACCAAGCAACACAAACGTTGGCTGAGTCGCTTTGAAGAGCCCCTAATTGAAGACGGTCTGTATTACTGGATGGGCATTGCCGAAATGCAACAAGGCAATTACGAAGACGCTTATACGAGCTTTGACCAATTTACTCAAAAATTCCCCGAGAGCTTATTTTATCCGAATGCATTTTTAAATAAGGGCAGCGCTCTATTTTATTCACAAAAATACGCTGAGGCCAAAGCAGTCCTTAAAGATTATCTCAAGATTTTTCCCGATGAAAATTCCATTGACCAAGCACACTACTTTTTAGGTGAAATTGCCAATATCGAACTGGATTTAGATCGTGCCATTAAGCATTTTAAACTAGCGGATCAAGTAACGAAATTACAGGCTATTCACGATGGGGCAGCCTTCGGCATCGGTCGTATCTATCAAGCGCGCGGTGAACAGACAAAAAGGCTGCAACACTTTCAAAGCTACATTCAGCGCTTTGGCGAAAAGGGACGCCTATCGGATGCCACAGTTGAAGTTGGGGAGGCTTACCTTGCCCTAGGCCAACCCAACGCGATGCTTTCACTCTACAGAGACCACATTGATCGCTACACGACAAAAGTCGACATGGCGAGCGTGGACATCATCATCGAAAATTACTCCGAAGTCTTCCAAGAACAAAAAGTGCAACTGGATGCGACCATTGCCTTCTTTGAGCAATTAAAAAATGACCCTAAATTTCATCGTAGGGTGACTTCTGATAGAGGTTTCCTCTTCGAACATTTTTACTACAATAAGTTAATTGACCCGACACTGTATAACCGCCTACGCAACCATCCTTCCTTTAACGCGAGTCTTAGTGCGAACCTTGAGGAGATTAAAGACATCACCGAAGCCTACTATGCACAGGATGAAAATTTTCATCCTGAAAATCCAATCGCATATTTTAAAAGAAAGCTAAAAGACTATCAGATTGCTGGAGACCGAATGGCGGCCACTCGTATGTTGATGGGGCTCTTCAGATGCGGCGAAACTTTCAGCCCTAGCAGACCCTTCGATGTGGACTTCGTCCAAACACTCTCCCCTCGACTACTGCTCTATGTAGCTGATTATTCACGAGACAAACAGATCAATCTGGCGGAATCAGCATGGCTCACCCTGTTAAACAATTACCCGGATGATAAGGCCGCCGTCGTCGCCCACTTACGGATGGCGACAGTGGAAGAAAACCGTCGAAATTTAAAGGCCGCTCTAGAACATCTCGAAACCATCGAAAAGACCTTCTCTGGCAGCCCACAACTACCGGCAGTTATTTTGCGTCAAGGCGATCTTTTGACACAAATGAAGGAGAATAGCGCTGCGCGTGAAAAATATACCTATATATTGAAAGTCCCCGATTGGCGCGGCGAAGCGCACGCGCGCGCACTTTATCAAACAGGACAATCCTACTTTGCTGAAGCCAAGTTCGCTGAGGCACATGGCTATTACGAGCGTACATTTTTGGCCTATTCACAATTTTCTGATTGGTCGGCGCGCGCTTACCTAGGGGATGCCGAAGCCCTGATTGCTATGGGTTCTAAGGCGGATGCATTGAAAACTTTAGAAGAAGCCTTAACAACGCTCCCTAAAACTGTCGATGCTCCGGTCCTTGAATCGATCCAAGTAAAAATCCGTGAATTGCAATTAGATACCCCACCCACTAGCCAATCTTAATTGATGAAAATGCATCTATTCACAAACAGAATCATCGCCATTTTCGCTTTATCACTTGCGAGCGCTCTCATTGTGATGCCAGCAGAAGCATCGCAATATGAAAATCTTTTTTGGGAGCAATACGGGCATCGAGCCGTTGCAGCTAAATTGGCAAATGGCAAAAATCTGCAATCCATAACACTCAAAGGATTTCAAGACGGGATGTTGATGACTGAAATGTTAATTGACGGTACTGTTGCAGCCATGGGCATGCCAGCCAATGACATGCTAGTCCGTCAACTGCGGATTCCCATGTCAGAAATGCGCGCTGTGCAAACATTACTTCGTGAGAAGGCATTCTCCAAAGCATTACATAAATTGCGCCCACAAGCGTACCCTCTAATTGCCTATCATAAGCTGCCCATTTCCTTTAAAGTCATTCACCAACCAAACTTTATGCTTTTGCAGGCGCTGATCGATGATCAATTGCTGCAGGAGGCACATGACTTGATTCGTCGAATTTCTTTGGCCGAGGCTCCACTACACTACTGCAGTATCGCGCTCGAACTCGTGCATAGACAAATTCGAGCTGGGATGTATGACCAAGCCTCTGAACTCATTTCATCTTTACCCTTAGAAGATGCTTACGCTTCTAACGTATCTAGGTCTGTTGTCGCTATCCACAAAATGCGGGATGCACAACAATTTGAATTGGCAATCCCCTTATATGAATCGATCGAAGGTAAACTTAAAGGCATACAATTGCAGAGCATTCAGCTTTGGATCAGCTACTGCCTTGCGAATACAGGCGAAAAAGAGGCCTCTGAAAAACTACTAGATAAGCTCAAAGTTAAGGATAAAAAGGACAAGAATTTCCCACTCTACCAACTGGTGAATGGCTCGATCGCCCATCAAGCCAAACAATACAATGAAGCCTTAGACCTATTATCAAAAGGCTTTGTTTACTCCCAGAGTTCAGACGAATGGGTGCCCGAGATGCTGTACACTATGGGGGATTGCTATTTAAAAACTGGAAATCGTATGGGGGCTCAAAATGTATGGCTTGAAATTACGCAATTATACAAAAACACACCTTGGTTTAGTCGCGCCCAGTACGCTCTCAATAAAAACAAATAATTAACATCCCTTCTAGCAATCATCGAACTTAACGCACCACGCGAATCCATCATGAACACCGATCCAAGCATCCACAAATACATCCGCTCCATTATCCAAGCACTCTGCCTCTGTCTATTGAGCCTAACAGTCCATCATCTACCAGCCCAATCAGAAGCGGAGACAGCCACATCCAATGAGTCCGTTGCCATGAGCGTCGAAACAGAGGAAACGACTGAGGAAAAAGGGCAAACCATCTTAGATATGTTCAAAAACGGCGGCTGGGCCATGTACCCACTGGGGCTACTATCGGTCTTTGCACTGGGCTTAATCGTGTACAACTTTTTAGCAATCAACTCTAATCGACTACTCGGGAGCAAAATACTCCCTGATATAGATGCAGCCCTAAAAGCATTGGATCTCGACAAAGCCCGCTCCATTTGCAGCGAAAACGCCGCCCCTTCAACCAATATTATTCATGCAGGCTTAGCGCGTGCTGACATAGAGGCCTACGACAGCAAGGCGGTCAAAGAGGCGATCGAGGAGTCCTCCACTGAAGAATTGGCCGGCCCCTTTGTGCTCATCAACTACTTATCGGTCATCGGTTCTCTGGCTCCCATGGTGGGCCTACTGGGTACAGTCTCAGGTATGGTCAAAGCCTTTAATATTATCGGGGCGGAGGGTGCCGCGAACGCACAAGCTCTAGCTGGTAATATTTCAGAGGCCCTGATAACCACCGCTAGCGGCATGATCGTCGGCATCCCCGCCATGTTCTTTTTCTTCTATTTTAAAAATAAGTACGGTAAGATCACCTCACGAGTAACCCGCGTTGTTGGTGACCTGCAATTTACACTCGGAACAGCGATCAAAAATCGCTAATTAAAGCCGCAGTTCTTAACAAATCGCATCATGAAAACATGGCAGCCAGATGAAGCAGACCCTGAGTTTGAGCTCACCCCGATGATTGATATCGTCTTTCTGCTCATAGCATTTTTTATGACGTTGATTAGCTTTATTAGTGCTGAACTTGTTGAGCTCAAACTTCCAGACGCCAACCAGGCAAGCGTTCCTGAGGATCCAGGTGAGCGTCAGTTCATCTCGATTGACCAAGCGGGTAAGGTTTTCATCGGGGCGACCGAAAGTAGCTATGCGGCCCTACCAAATGCACTCAGTACTATGCAGGCCCAATACCCAAACCTGAAAGTCTTTTTACGTGCAGATGCACTAACCCCGCATCGCTACGTCAATCAAACAATGGAAGCCTGCGCTGAAGCCGGGATTTTCGACCTGATCTTTGCCTCTAACAAAAATTAAATTGTGGCCACAGTAAATAAAGTACTCGAATCCGAGGATAAAGTCGATATCACGCCGATGATTGATATCGTATTCCTATTGTTGGTCTACTTCATGTTCCTGCCACTACAACAAGAAGCGGACGTCAGTATGCGTCTGCCCAGTGCCACTCCGCCTTCCGACTCGATAAAATTACCCAGCGAGCACATTATTGATATCTATCCCAACGGCATGATTTTACTAAACGGGGCCCTGATGGACGGCAAGGACGATCGGGTCATGGCACAGCTGACAAAAACCCTGACTCGACTAAAACTATCCGCCGACCGCATTGGCGATATTACCGTTGTCAAAATCCATGCAGACCCCGATTCTCCTCACCAGCGCTCGATAGATACTCTCAACGCATGTGCCAAAGCATCGATCACAAAGGTGACTTTTGCTAGTTACTAGCAAATGAATCGACAGTCATTCTCAAACCATAAGGTGACCTTGCGCCGATCATTCTAAACCTAAGAAATTCAGTTTTATATGCTCCCCCCAGCTCCCAAGCGCCGCACGAATCCCTTGCTTATACAGGTCATTGTTGTTAGCGTCATTTTGCATGTTGTTATAGGCCTGATACTAGGCGGTATTACGGTTATCGATCACATCATACCCGACAAGGCTCAATTTGAAGAAGCGCCTGATACGCCCGAGGAAGCCCCGCCGCCGCCGCCGGTTAAGATTGAAGTCAAACCTCAAAAACCCAAACAAGTACTGGCACCAAAATTAAACCTACGACCTGTCGGTAATATCGCTGTAGCGGATGTCAGTGTGGACTTACCGGACATGCATCAGAACTTCACTGTTAGTAGCGGTTTAGGAGCTGGTTCTTTACAAATATCAGGAGGCAGCCTTTTGGGTGGAGCGAGTGGTTCACTCAAATTGGGTATGTCTGAGGTCAATGTTTTTGGGCTAAAGTCGGAGTCAGAACGGATGTTATTTATTATTGATTCCAGCAGAATGATGTTGATCGATGCTAAGGGTGGTTTGAATAGCTATAAAATCATCAAAGACAAAGTCACAGAATTGATTAGTAATCTGGCTCCTGGGACGCTCTTTAATGTCATTCTTGCAGGTGATAAAAACAAATCCTTATTGTTCCAACCAAAACTAGTCTCCGCAGGCTTGGAAAACCAAACCAAGCTGATTAAATGGTTTGCTTCGGTCAATGTGGATGCAAACAAAGTTGGTATTAGCCATCTAGGTGCCAAAAATCGCCCGCTCACAAGCTTTGCAGACTCTGAGATCGTTACTAACTTAATGACACAAAGAATTTTATGGAGCAGCAACCAGAACGCTTATTTTACACAGTTGGCCCTCGAAATGAATGTGGACAGCATATTCCATATCTGTGGTGAGCACAAAGGATTCCACGATTCACGACGCTTCGCAAATAAAAGAGAGATTTCACGCAATCAAAAGACGATCGATCGTATCACTCAAAGCTCGCAATTTAAAAAACTATTGGCTGCCTATGAAGCAGAAGTCCCCATTATGCAAAAACGCATCGATGCGGAAATGGCCAAACAAAATGCAGCCCGAAAAAGGAAAGGGCTACCTCCAAGAATATTAAAAAGTAATGGAGTTGGACAAGCAGCAGCTGAATTGGGATTTCAATGGAAAAATCCGAAACCTAATGTCGATCATTTTAGCGCGGCTACAAAAGGTCACTTCCCTATTAAAGCCAGTGAACTAAAACGGCATTTTGGGCAAGTTGTTCGAGAACTGTACACCAAAAAGAAAAAGCGAGTACCGAGCATTCATATTTTATTGCTACTGGCGGGAGACAGTGAATTCTCAACGGCTCAAGAAAAAAACGTTGAAGAGTTCACCCGTACTTTCAAAGGGAAGTTACGGATCATAAAAGGCTTAGATGAGATTAAGACAGCCGCTGAAGCACAAAATTAATCGTGTTTTTTAACCTAGATGCCACAGATGGCCGGCAAATAGCCGCAATTTTCAGTTGTCTTGATACATGCAAAGGGTGAGCCTAAGACATGCAATTTGAAAAATACCATGCCCTAGGCAATGACTACTTAGTACTCGATCCACAATCGGGTGGCCAGCTACCCGGTTTCTCCGATATCGTCCGTATTTGCCATCGCAATTTTGGGCTGGGATCTGATGGCATTTTATACGGTCCCTTACCAAGTGAGCATGCAGACTTTGGACTGCGTATCCTCAATCCAGATGGCTCGGAAGCGGAAAAGAGCGGGAACGGTCTACGTATATTTGCACGCTATTTGTATGATATCGGCGCAGTTCAACATGCACCCTTTACCGTGGATACACTAGGTGGACGCGTCACTTGCACCATCGATAAAAATACAGGCACAATCGAAGTGGAAATGGGGACAGTTCAATTTGGCCTCGCGCCTACAAAATCTGAAGCTCATCCAACAAGCGCCCCCATAGCAGCACTAGAATTCCCATTCGAGAACCAGCACTACACGGGCTATGCCGCCGATATTGGCAATCCTCATTGCGTCCTTCCTGTGGAAAATGTGTCCAAAGAATTGGCCTGTCAACTCGGTCCACTTATCGAGCTAGACGAACGCTTCGCTAATAAGACCAACGTCCAATTTCTGCAGGTGATCGATCGTTCGACGATTCAAATCGAAATTTGGGAGCGTGGTGCAGGCTACACGCTGGCCTCCGGCTCTAGTAGTAGCGCAGCGGCGGCTGTGGCGCATCGCTTGGGTCTGTGCGATGGTTCTATCGCCGTGCGCATGCCAGGTGGGCAAATCGATATTGTGGTTCAGGACGACTATGCCATCAATATGCGCGGTCCCGCAACCAAAGTGGCCACCATGCACTTAGCTGCTGAGGCGCTGCTCTGATGCAAAAAATTCTGCGGCTACTTGCGTATCCTCAGCAATTTGTCCCTTAAGGGCTTCTAAAGTATCGAAACGTCGCTCAGCACGAACGAAGTGCAGCCACTCCACCTGCAAAAGCGTCCCTTCAGTGAGACGACATGAGTGCAATGCATGCACTTCTAAGCAGGGATCTGCTTCTTGGCGCTGTAGCGTGGGCTTAATCCCATAGTTGGCAACGCCCGCTTGCCAAGTCGTCGTACCAGCCTCTCGAAAGCGTACCACATACACTCCGAACTTCGGCTGACAAGCTGGTGCCCAGTGAATATTTAAGGTGGGAAATCCCAGCTGACGTCCAATTTTTTGCCCCCCGACAACCGTCCCACAGACCTGATAAGGACTGCCGAGCAGTCGATTGGCCTGTTCAATCGCTCCGAGCTCCAGTTGTTTGCGAATGCGGGTGCTACTAATCACTTCATCCGCATCCAATGCCCGCGCCACGCCAGAGACTTGTATCCCATTTACCGGACCATCAGATTGCATACTTGCAAGGGTTCCCAATCGGTGGCGACCATAGCGAAAGTTTTCCCCGACATGAATCGATGCTAAACTGGGTAGGTATCCTTTTAAATAGGGTAGAAAATCCTCCGCGCAAACACTGGCAAATTGACGATCAAAATGTTGGCAAATGATCAACTGTAGCCCGCAAGCTTTCAGTCTTTCCAGCTTGTACTCAATTGGCATCATCAAACGCGTCGGATCCGACGGCCGAAATAACTCACTGGGATGGGGGTCAAAACTCAGCACTGCCGCAATCCCTTGAGTACTTTCGGCCGCCTCTATCGCTGACTGTAATACCAATTGATGCCCCCGATGCAGACCATCGAAGATGCCAATGGCCAAATGAATGCCGCTGGCAACCGTCCCGACATGCGCAAGATCTTTGACTATCAGGGCTGATTCCATGTGCGCGACTTAAAATACGTGGCTGGGAACGGCTTGATGCACCGGAATTAAACGGCGTCTTAAAATGGACGGTGAAGCCGCTTCCAAGGAGGCTAAACTATAGGCCTCTTCAATACTAAATTGACCCACTCGCGTTCTTCGCAATGCATTGAGATGAGCCCCACAACCAATTTTCTCGCCCAAGTCATGTGCTAAAGTACGGATGTAGGTGCCTTTGCTGCTGGATACAAGAAAAGAAATTTCCGGCATGCTGACATCCAAAACCTCAAAACGACTAACATGAATAAAGCGCGGCTCACGCTCGACGCTAAGGCCCTTACGCGCCAATTTATAGAGTGCTTGTCCATTCACTTTTTTGGCTGAAAACATCGGTGGTGTCTGGTACTGATCACCCAAAAAAGAGGCCACCAAGCCCTCTAAATCAATCGATTCTAGGGCTGGCACCGGACGCTCACTCATCAGCTCCCCTTCAGCATCCTGAGAATCGGTCGTCTGCCCCAATTTCAGCGTCCCTGTGTACGTTTTATCATGGCTCATCAAAAACTGTGACACCTTAGTGGCTTTACCCAGCATGATCAGCAATAATCCGGTCGCCATGGGATCCAAAGTACCGGCATGGCCCACTTTTTTCAGCTTGTACAAGCGCCGCATGCGAGCCACCACATCATGCGATGTCATTCCTTTGGGTTTATCAACGAGTAAAATCCCTTCGGGACCGTTTGAGTTTATTTGAGACATAATAAAAATCAAAATTTAAAGACTGCTGTGACAAATGGGCGTTTCGCAAATGCTTCTGACAAGCAAAGCTAAGCTTCCAGCAAATCTATTGCCGCAATCTGCTTTTTAAGGGCCTGAATGAGGGCCTCAACCAGCGCTTCCAGTGTCATGTCGTCAACATTCAAGCCTGCCGCGGATGCGTGCCCACCACCATTAAATTGCCGAGCAACTTGGTCCACCCGATAGCGTGCATCTTTCGCCCGTAAGCTTGCTTTAAGCGCCCCACCTCTGGATTCAACCAAAACACCCACGGCCACTCCCTCAATTGAACGTGCGTAATCCACTAAGCCCTCAGCATCTTCCACATTCGTGCCAGTTTCGGCGTATGCGCCATCCTCAATCAGTCCGACACAAATGCGTCCATCCATCTCCAGAAATAAACTGTCCAAAAAACGTTGCAGTAAGCGCATCCGGCCAAAACTTTCTCGCTCATACAAATGCAGGGCTGCTTCGGCAGCATCTGCGCCCGCCTGGATCAGAGCCTGCACAATTTCAAAGGTTTGGGCCCGAGTCGATGCAAAGCGAAATTGTCCGGTATCGGTCGCAATCCCCACGTAGAGCGCCTGTGCAGTCACCGCATCCAGTTTGAGTCCCAAATCAAGTGCGATAGCCGCCAAAATCTCCGCAGTCGCAGCTGCTTCTGAGACTACAATGTTCTCGTTAGCATACAGCCGGTTGCTTATGTGGTGGTCGATATTTAGTGTGACATTGGGAAAGCTCGCTTGTAGTCGCGCGCCGACTCGCTTGGGATCTGCACAATCGACGGTTATCACGATTTGCCCCAAATTATCCAAGGTATCCGCAGCCACCAGCGGCGTGTCTCCCACAAAACTCTGTAGATTCTTAGGTACTGGATCTTGGTTGACGCCAATGGCATCCACGCCCTGCTGACGTAAAATTCGCACCAAAGCAACCGTTGAACCAATACAATCACCATCTGGGCGTTGATGCCCCAACACCCATAGCGACTGTCCTTGCAGAGACTGTAAGCATGCCGCAAATCGCGCACTTTCTTCAGGATAATACTTAGCCATCTTGAGCTTCATCTACTTCCAATGCATCGAGTAAATCGATAATTTCTGCCCCTCGATGCATGGAGGGATCATAACAATATTCGAAGCGAGGAAAATACTTTAAAATCACTTCATTACGAACAGCTTGTTGAATCTCACTACCACGACGGCGAAAAAAAGCGGCCGCCTGATCGATGGCAGACTGCTCTCCCAAGACTGAATAATAAATACGAGCCGTCCGTAAGTCACTGGCTGTACTCACATCACTGATGGTAATACGGACACTGTCCGATCGATAATTTCGATGCAAGACCTCACTGATGACCCTGTAAATCAAGGCGTTGACGCGTGCAACTCGATTCGACATGAGCAGATAGAATAAAAACCTATTAAAGCTGCAAATCCAAACTTACAGTGTTGGACGCACCTCCTCGACCGCGAAGCAGTCAATCAAATCGCCCTCTTCATAGGCATCAAAACCAGCAACATGCAGACCACACTCATAACCCGCACGCACTTCTTTGACATCATCCTTAAAGCGCTTGAGCGTATCAATTTTACTTTCATGCACACAAGTACCCGCACGCATAACACGTGCCGTCGCTCCTCGCTTGATGAGGCCTTCGGTCACCATACAGCCCGCGACGCTGCGTCCTTTGCCCAAGGAGAATACTTGACGAATTTCGGTCGCACCCAGTTTCTTTTCGACGATCTCCGCATCCAGCAAATCTGCCATGCACTCTTCAACTTGGTCGATGAGCTCGTAGATGATAGAATGTTGTACAATTCTCACTTCATGATGCTTAGCAAGACTTTGTACGCCATTATCCAAACGAACATTAAAGCCAATCACTGCTGCTCCACCGGTGCTCGCCAGTGCAATGTCATTTTTAGTGATCATCCCGACCCCCTTGCCGATGATCTCTAAGTCAACCTTATCACTTTCGATCGCCTTTAGGGCGTTGATCAATGCTTCGGTTGAACCGTGCATGTCCGATTTCACTATGATTTTCAGACACTTTTTCTGCTGATTTTCAATCGCTGCAAACAAATCTTCCACCGTGGCTGCGCCCTGAGTGCGCTGCGCTTCCTCTTTAGCCGCCGCCGCATCTAACTTGCGCTGCTGTAGTGCATCAGCAGCTGCACGTTTGGCTGCCTTCTCATTCTTTTGGTGACTAAAGCGTTTTCCAGAATCCGGAATATCCGACCAGCCGATGACATTCACAGGCGTCGCAGGCGGTGCTGTTTTGAGACTTTTGCCGTTCGCATCCGTTAGTGACTTCACCTTACAGTACACTTCACCACACAAGAGAGCATCTCCAACCTTCAGGGTCCCCCGCTCGACCATGACAGAAGCACTCGGGCCACGTCCAACTTGTACTTGCGACTCGATGACAATTCCACTAGCCGGGCAGGTCGGATTGGCTTGCAACTCCAGAACCTCTGCTTGCAACAAGATCATATCCAAAAGATCCTCAATGTTGGTCCCCTTTAAGGCCGAAACCTCTACCGCAATGGTTTCACCACCCCAGTCCTCTGGAGCAATGCCCTTCTCTTGCATTTGCTGTTTGACCCGATCGACATTGGCTCCCTTGGCATCAATCTTATTAATCGCCACCACAATAGCGTTATTCGCCTCGTTGGCAAATTTCAGGGCTTCCTCGGTTTGCGGCTTAAAAGCATCATCAGCAGCCACCACTAGGACAGCAATATCCGTAATGTTGGCCCCGCGCTCACGCATCAACGAGAAGGCGGCATGCCCCGGCGTGTCGATGAAAGAAATTTTCTGCCCATTATGCTCAATCTGGTAAGCACCGATGTGCTGGGTAATGCCACCTGCTTCCCCCGCCGCACTGTTGGATTTGCGAATGGTATCCAATAAAGTCGTCTTTCCATGATCGACATGCCCCAAAATACAGACCACTGGCGGACGCGGCTTTAAAAACCGTGGATCATCATCATCAACTTTGACAGGCTTCTTTTTGGTCTGTGCAACGGCTTGCGCCTCTCCACGATGATGAACGGCCAGTTCAAAACCATGCGATTGCGCAATCTTTTGCGCAACTGACTCTTCTATGGTCTGGTTCATGGAGGCAAAAATGCCCATCTCCATTAACTCCGAAATCAGTTTAAACGGCTTGACCCCCATTTCACCCGCAAAGTCGCGCACCACGATCGGCGGTTTTACATGAATTTTTTTGAGTTCAGCAGTGGCTGAATCGCTAGCTTCAATGTTCGTGGAATCAGTTTCCGGCGCATCAATTTGCTGCGATTTAGGCGGCTTTGAAACTTTGATCGCATCACTTGCAGTAGAATCTTTTTCATCACTTGCCTTGTGGGGTGCTGGCGGTAGAACGGGAGGCCCTGCGGGAGTTTTGGATGCCAATACAGGTACTTTAGGTGCCGATGGCACAGTCCGATTCACGACCGGCGTTGGACTTGGGGGCGTTTTCGCTTTTAACTTTTCAGCGCGCTCATTGCTCACATCTTGTGCACTTTTTACCAAAGCTCCCAAAGGTAATTTCGGCTTAACAGCCTGGGACGCCTCAGAAGCATCTGCCTTTTGTTCACTTGATGACTTCTTTTGAGCAAACTCCTCTCGCAAGGAATCCGCTGAGATATTGTCGATGGTACTTGAAGCACTCTTTACCTCAAAGCCACGCTCAACCAGAAGTTGAATTAATTCCTTGTTTTCAATTCCAATTTCTTTGGAAAGCTGATGGATGCGGACACTCATAGAGGCGATAATTAAAAATTTTAAATAAACAGTCGTCGAACAATGGAGCTTGTACCTTAACCGACTTGTTGCATGTAGATATCGACTTGCTGTAAAATGCTATCGGCTTCCGATGTCTGGAAACCTGCATCCACGAGATCGGAGGCACCCACACCTTCAAAAGCTTCAGGGCTCACAAAACCAATCGCCACCAATCTTTGCGCAATGGCTGGCTCAATCCCAGGAATCACCATCAAGCCAGCGATGGCCTTTGCCACCTTCTCATCAAATCCAGACTTCGCCTTTTCGATTTTTCCGATGTCTAACTTCCATCCTAATAAGCGAGAAGTTAGCTTGGCATTAAAACCTCGACGGCCGATCGCGACTGACAAATCGTCTTCACTGACTTCAAAATGAATGCGACGATCGGCCTCATTCACCTTAATATTTTGAGGAACTGCTGGCTTGAGTGCCTCCTCAAGCAGTCGTAGCGGATCACTGAAGTAACGAATAATATCAATTTTCTCGCCACCCAGTTCGCGCACAATGGTTTTAACCCGCGCACCACGACCGCCCACACAGGCGCCAACTGGATCGACCTTAGCTTCAGTACTGCTGACCGCTATTTTAGTGCGATAACCCGCTTCGCGCGACATGGCTTCAATGCTCACGGTACCGTCCGCAATCTCCGTAACCTCTAATTCGAATAGGCGCCGCACAAAATTTAAATTTGAGCGGGATAGTATAATTTCTGGACCTCGATTAGCTTGTTCTATTTTCAGCAGGAGACATCGAATGTTCTCTCCGGGTGCATAGTCTTCACCCGCAACGCGTTCGCGAGGTGGCAAAATTGCTTCTGCCTTACCCAAATCAACAATCAGGTTACCCCGCTCCCGACGACGCACAATGCCACTCACAATGGTTCCGATGGCATCTTTATAATCATCATAAATACGGTCTTTTTCAAACTGTCGAATCCGCTGCATAATAGCTTGGCGAGCTGTTTGGGCAGCAATTCGTCCAAGGTAGGCTGGGTCAACTTCCTTCTCGAATATCGATCCTACTTGGGCTTCACTATCAATTTTACGGGCATTCTCAAGGTGAATTTCTAAGCTAGAATCGGAGACGGAATCTACAACTTTTAGGCGGCTCCATGCCTTTAGAGCACCTGTCTTAGGATTGATAACAACACGCATGTCCTGTCCGGCTTCAACGCCCCGCTGGGCTGCACTGGCAATCGCAGAAGAGATGGCTTCAATCATGTCTGGACGACTGATTCCCTTCTCTTTTTCCATGTATTCTAAGACTGATAATATTTCGTGACTCATTGCTGACTGTAAAAATAGAAAAAAGCAGGGTGCGGCCTGCTTTTTATATGGCTAGGATTGTTTCTGAGCCTGTAAAATAGGTAGTTCGCCTCTCTTGTCAAGAGTCAGTCTTGCTGATTAAAGGCACCTCTGGAAACCTCCCATGTGCCGAGATTGCCGATTTGCTGTGATGCAGGC
>CAWVTP010000047.1:0-15138 GCA_963933035.1 uncultured Puniceicoccaceae bacterium
GCGTCTGCCGCACCAAAGGGAGCTGATACTCGATCGGGTCTTCCAGCGTAAAAATACTGCGCGACTCGGCATCCACCATCCCCAGCAAGGTGTACAAAGTCGTCGTCTTGCCACTACCGGTGGGCCCGGTGATCAAAAACACGCCATGGGGCTGCTCGATCACCGCGCCATAGGCCTGCTTTTGCTCCGGCGAAAAGCCCAACTTATCAAGATCCAGTTTGACTCGCGACTGATCCAGTAAACGCATCACTACGCTTTCGCCATGACAGCCCGGCAGTGTCGATACCCGCACATCAATGCTTTCGCTGCCAATAGTAAAATTAATGCGTCCGTCTTGTGGCAAGCGATCCTCCGCGGTATCCAAGCCAGCGATAATTTTGAAGCGTGAGGTGAGCGCCTTGCGAATAGCTCCGGGGAGCAGCAAGCCCTCCTCCAAGACACCATCCACTCGCAGGCGCACCCGAAAGAAGCGCTCCTCCGGATGTAAGTGAATGTCGCTGGCCTCTTGGGTGGCAGCATGCATCAAAATCTGCTCCGCCAAGCGGATCATCGGCGGATCGTCTTGACTCTGCTGATCCAGTTCTGAGGCATCCATCTCAATAAAAGCGCCCACCGCATCATAGAGCGAATTCTCTTCCCCAAAATTACGATTGAGAGCCAGCCGGATATCGGTTTCCGAAGCCGGCAACGTTTCGACCGCGCATTTTGCGGCCGATTCCAAACGCTTGTGGGTTGGCAGATCAAAAGGATTGGCCGAAGCTACCCACAGAATACCGTCCTGCTGTGAGACCGGAATGACCGACAGCGTCTGGCACAGATCCACCGGCAGAGCGGTCCGCAAATCGGCGTCCAACACCAAGCGGCGCAAGCTCAGATGGCCATCATTGGAGGCCTCTTGGCTAATGAAAGCGGTCGCTTGGCTCAGCTGCCCGCGATCCGAGCGGTACTCCGCCAGCTCCGCGCTGGTGACCAACCCCAGCCGTTGCACGATCTCCGAAAAGCCATGCCCCAGCCGCTCGCCCTCGCGCCGCGCCAGCTTGGCCTCCGAAGCCGTCAATATGCCCCGCTGCAAGAGCCAGGCCTCCATGCTCGAAGGCGCCGTAATGCTGTTGTTTGGCACGGATCCCTCAGTCACCGTCGATTGCAAAATAAAGTGGCGTGAAAAGTCCTACTGGTGGGAAACGTAGACGTAGGCGTCGAATTCGTTCGGATTGGCTGTCGCTAAAAACCATGCATTGGCTCCGCTAATTGGTGCAGTAGCATAAGCCGACCCGCCTGCAGGTGGATCATTTAAACTCCCTCCTGTCAGAGATAATGAGATAGCAGCAAGATCACCCTGTATCTCAGCAGGAAAGGGACCATTAATTTTAGCAGCTAAGGCTGCAGCTTCCTGCAAACTTAACCTAGGAATATAGAAGTATACAATTCTACTGGCAGTCGTTCCTGCGGACATAAAAGAAAATCCTGTTGCAGACAAAGTAGCCGGTAATACAGCGGCACCTCCACCAGCATCGAAAGTATCCCCAGGCCGATCACATCCAATCGCAAATGTAAGGCCTCCTGACTCATCACCTATCGGTAAAGTAACATTAGCTAAAGTCTGCTCCTGATCAGTCAGTAAATCTCCAAAATTAGCTGCTGTGCCCGGTAAAGCAGTGACTTCTAAATCCGTTGGCACACGATCATACTTCGCATAATACTGCAAAGTCGCTGTCCGCGCGGCATTAATACTGGAAATGGCAGAGGTCACTTTAGCATCGCGGATGGCCTCGATGACCTTGGGGGCGACGGCAGCGGAGAGGATTCCGATAATGGCCAAGACACCAATCATTTCGATCAATGTGAAGCCAGCTTGTTGAGGTGTATTTTTTGAGGGCATGGTTGTGTTCATGTGATTGTCGATATGGCATAAATATTTAAAATTCTATGTGCTAGTGCAAAGCAAAACGTCGGCCAGATCGTGTACGCGATCTATTTTACGATAAAATGACAAAATCAAGCTTAATTTTAATAGACTGCAACCGTATTTGCACTGCTTGTCTTGGCGATTCGCCTGCAGCCAATGACTGCAGCGGCGCAAGCAAGCAGGCCTCATCGAATGCCCTAGAGCAGCCAGTATGAAAGGTCTAAAGTAATATGTAATATCTTCATCGCTGTTGAGCGATACATTAAACACAAGAAGGTCCTAAAAAATCACATAGCCTTGAAAGCCTTTGATGACATAGACGCCCAGATTACTGATCGCGTGCGCTAGCATACAAGGAAACAAGGAACGCTCCCGATTTAGGGGCATAAAGCGGATCGCATAAAACCAGATCGAATTCACAAACAAGATGCCAGTGGTGAAGCAGGACTTCGTGTTCACCACCCAGTGAAAGCCCCCCTCAAAACTCCATAGATGGGCATGGATCAGCGCAAAGAGCAGTGACATCGCAAGGCATCCAGCCCACAATAGCCTGCGACCACGATTGTCCACTACCAGATAACCGCGAAAGATCACTTCTTCGATCACCCCAGCAGCCAAGGCTGCGAAGACGCTGTAGGCATACACTTGCGACTGTTCTGCCACGACGCCCAGTGCAATTTCGCCACCGGTCTCTATGGCCAGAATCGCCAACGCACCGATCACGGCATAGGCATACACCGGCCATTCGCAGGCGGTAGCCCCAGGTAGGTTTGTGTCCGCTTCCGTAGCTGATGTGCCTTTGCGATACGCCGCACGATACAGATGGAGCACGTAGACCGCTAAAAATACATATATAAGAACTTGAATTGGATTCTCCCCCATAAAAAATTAACCTCTACCAAGAACGGCTGTAAGCCCCGCTACCAGTGCCAGCCAGCAACGGACTAAATGTGACGCGAGTCAGCGGCGTCTTTTTCGATATAGCCGCTGTCTTGGCGTTGGTGATTGACCTTATTTTTCTTGGTGTAGGCCGCATGCACATCTTCCGGTGTCATCCCCAGCACCTGCGCGAGTGAAATCAAAAAGTGGAAAAGATCGACCACCTCCACTTTGGCATTCTGTTCATCAAAGGCTTGATACTTCGCCCACCATTTCCAGGGTACCGAATCCACCAACTCAGCAATTTCCTGTTGCATGGCGCGGGTGTAATTGAGGACCCACTGGGTCTTTTCCGCCTCAGACATCGCGGCGGTGTCCACACCGATACGCTTGTTTAAGGCCGCCTGTAAATCAAAAAGTTCGTCGAGCTTATCCATATAAGCCTTTGCATAACTGAGTGCCTAGCGCTGGCAAGCGCTTAATCGCTTTAGCGACTAAAGGGCGCCTCGGAATGAAATTAACCCTTGCTCAAATGCGTTCCATCGCTAGCAATGCCCATGTGCAATGACTGCTTAGACCACGTGATGCGACAATGTGTGCATCCTAACGGTCCTTGCCAGCTCACCATCCAATCAACCAATCCATTTCTTTTCACGATGACCGTTCACGCGAAAAGAACTGAAAACTTATCTAATATGCCAGAATTCGAAGAAGCCAACAATCCCAGCAATCCAGCCCTAAATTATGTGCCCAGCACAGATGCTGTTAAAAAGCCCAAAACGCGCCGCCGCAGTGGCGGATTCAAAAAAGAACTTGCCCCGAGCAGTCAGGATCAAATGGGGGAAATTAGCCCGAATGAGCCGGCACCCAAAGAACGCTTAAGCGGCGGGCAATCGCGGCCGGCAAAAGCCCAGAAAAAAGCCGCCCGCCCAGTAAAATCGACCAAAGACTCCACAGCAGAGAGCGCTGCAAAAAGTGTTGAACCAGCCGCAGAAAAGGCCAGTGCTCACACAGAAGCTCAAGCCGCCAAGGCGGAATCGCCGGCGCAACCTAGTGAAGCCACCCTGGCAGCGCTGGCCCGCATCGAAAAGCGCCTGCAGGAGCGTCGCGCCGAGCGCGAACGCAAGCGGGCAGAACGCAAGCAAGCCAGTGCCTCCAAAACATCTGCGGCTGCAGCAAAACAGCCGACTAAAAAAGCTGCAGGCAAACAGCATTCCTCAAAGCAATCAACCGGCCTGTTGGCCGGACTGATCGGCTTCATCAAAAAATTATTCGGCAGCAGTGCACCCAGTCAGCCCAGCCGCAAACCGGCTCACAAAAAACGCAGTTCCACTGGTGCATCATCTGGCCGCCCGCGCTCTTCGCAGGGCAGACGCCCCCAAGGCAACAGTGGCCGCGGGCGTGGACGCTCTGGCGGCGGGCGCTCGCAAAATCGCTCGCGTAAAGCCAAAGCGCAGACCAGCTCCGATAGCTAGCCGCATCCACTGGAAGCACCATGGAGGTTTTTAAAGTTACGGGCAACGGAGCCCTCTCCGGCAAGGTTCACATTGGTGGGGCAAAAAATGCTGCGCTGCCCATTTTAGCTGCCAGTCTATTGACCGAACAGGCCGTCGAGCTGCACAATGTTCCCGACCTGAGCGACATTCGCTCCATGGTGGCTATTTTACAGCATGTGGGGGCTCAGGTGGACAAGATCGGGGACGGGCACTGGCGCATACAGGCCAAAAATTTGAGTCATAGTGCACCCTATGATCTGGTCCGTCGTATGCGCGCCTCGGTTTGTTTGCTCGGCCCACTGGTAGCCCGCAAACGACGCGCCGAAGTCTCCATTCCAGGTGGCTGCGTTATTGGGCCCCGTCCAGTCGATCTGCATATTAAAGGGCTGAAAAAACTCAATTGTCAGGTCGAGATTTCCAATGGTTACATTCATGTAGATGCGCAAGCCATGCGCGGCGGCCGTGTCTTTTTGGGCGGCCGCAATGGCAGTACTGTAACCGGGACCGCCAATATCGTGATGGCCGCGGTCTTAGCACCGGGCACCACCTTACTGGAGTGTGCCGCATGTGAGCCGGAAATCGTTGATCTGTGTCATTTCTTGGTCAAAATGGGGGCCAAAATTGAAGGCATCGGCAGTCCAGAGCTGACCATTACCGGAGTGGAAAGACTGCACGGCTGTGATCACAGCATCATTGCAGACCGAATTGAAGCCGGCACCTTTATTATTGCCGCCGCCATGACGCGCGGAAATGTTCGGATTGAGGGCATCGCCCCCAGACTCTTGGGTGCCTTCTTGGATAAACTGGAAGAAGCCGGCCTACCGCTGGAATACGGAGCCAAGTCTATTCAAGTCAAAGCCTACACGGGCTCACTCAAACCAGTGGACGTGATCACCCTGCCCCACCCAGGCTACCCCACCGATCTACAAGCCCAACTGTGCGCGCTGATGACCCAGACAGAGGGGATTTCCATCCTCACCGAACGCATTTACCCCAATCGCTTCATGCATGTGCCCGAGCTACAACGTATGGGCGCCAGTATTTCCATCGAAGGTCCGAGCGCTATCATCAAAGGCAGCAGCTCGCTATCTGGCGCACCGGTGATGGCCTCCGACTTACGTGCGTCGGCCGCCTTGGTGATCGCCGCGCTGGCCGCCGAAGGGACCACCTGGATTCAACGCATCTATCACCTAGACCGCGGCTATGAACGCTTTGAAAGCAAACTCGCCGCCATCGGTGGACGCATTGAACGCCTGCCAGCAAGCGCCATCCCTGCAGAACTGCTGCATGACGCGCAGTAATTGTTAGCCACCATGGGATTCTCGCCAGATGATTCGCCCCCCACTGGGCACGATTTTATCGAGCAAGCCCTCAGCGCGCCGGTCAGCTCGGAAGAATCGATGCTGCGCCCGATCAGCTTTCAAGATTTTGCAGGGCAGCCGAAGACCATTGAACGCCTCAAAGTCATGGTGGGCGCTGCGCGCAAACGGCAAGAAGCGCTCAACCACATTTTGCTCAGTGGACCTCCCGGCTTGGGCAAAACGACGCTCTCGCTACTGCTCGGTCATGAAATGGGCAAACAAGTCAGCATCACATCCGGTCCAGTGATCGATAAGCCCGCCGACTTAGCGGGACTACTGACTGGCCTCAGTGAGGGCGACATCTTATTTATCGACGAAATTCACCGCATCCCCAAAAATGTGGAAGAATATCTGTACTCCGCAATGGAGGACTTTCGGATCGACATCATGATTGATCAGGGACCCAATGCCCGCAGCGTGCGCCTCAGCCTACCAAAGTTTACCCTGCTAGGCGCCACCACGCGCATGGGGCTGTTGACGGCGCCCTTACGCAGCCGTTTTACCCTGCAAACCCGGCTCAGCTATTATGACCATGCCACGCTCAAGGGCATCGTGCAACGCAGTTGCGACTTAATGCAAGTTGCTTACGACGATGCCGGCGCCTTGGAAATCGCGCGCCGTGCGCGAGGCACGCCACGGATCGCCAACAACTTGGTCAATTTCTGCCGCGATTATGCGGAGCAGCGCGGAGATGGCGTCATCACCAAAGACATGGCGGCTCAGGCGCTGGAATTGCTGGAAATTGATGCCCGCGGGCTGGATGAGATGGACAAATCCATTATTCGCGTGATGGCGGAAAATTACCGCGGCGGCCCGGTGGGGCTGACCACAGTGGCGGTGGCCGTGGGCGAAGAGTCGCATACCTTAGAAGAGGTTCACGAGCCCTTTTTAATTCAAGAGGGCTACCTGCAGCGAACTGCGCAAGGCCGCATATTAACCGATAAAGCATGGAAACTCTTGGGCATCGATCGCGCACAGGAGGGCCCTCAGGCTGAATTATTCTGATTGACCCCGTCGCGCGCTTGAGCACCCGTTGATCCTATGGGCCGAAATTCTATTCACAAAATTAAGCGACCGCCTCGCTACTCTGCCAACGCCTCTGTTGTACATATTGAAAATGAGGATGACTTGTTTGAGCGGATCGACGCCACCCCCAATCCACTCATTCTCATTTTGGATGGGTTGCAGGACCCCCACAATTTGGGAGCCTGCCTGCGCTCTGCTTCGGGAGCCGGCGTGACGGCAGTGCTGGCCCCCAGCAAAGGTGCGGTGGGACTGACGCCCACCGTCCGCGACATCTCTTGTGGCGGCGCTGACGACGTCCCCTTTTTAAAAGTCAAAAATATCAGTAGCCTGATCCGCAAACTGCAAGAGCGCGGCCTACAAGTGGTCGGGACCAGTGACCAAGCCCATAAAAGCCTCTATGAAGTCGATCTTAGCGGGCCCACCGCGTTTATATTGGGCAGTGAGGGTTGGGGCATTCGCAAAGTAGTGGGACAGCTTTGTGACCAGCTTGTCACCATCCCCATGGCAGGCCAAGTGGACTGCTTAAATGTATCCGTCTCAGCCGGGGTGTGCCTCTACGAATCCGTACGTCAGCGTCTCTAAAGCTGCTCTAGCGCTGGAACACACCTGCCACTAAAGTAAGTCACAAAAATTCTGCGATTGTTATGAACTTAATAGAACTGATCCGCACCAACACCGATACTTTAATCGGCGAAGCTGAACTCATCGAACGCCTTGAGGGCAAGCGACCGCTCAAAGTCAAATTAGGCGTCGACCCCACCCGTCCCGATCTCACCTTTGGGCATTTGGTGGTCTTCAACAAGTTGCGACAGTTTCAAGACCTCGGGCACCAAGCCATTCTGATCATCGGCGATTTCACCACGCTGATTGGGGATCCATCCGGACGCTCCAATACGCGGCCAGTCTTGAGTAAAGAGGCGATCCAAGAAAACGCCAAAACCTACCTACAACAGGCCTTCAAAATACTGGATCCAGAAAAGACCCAAGTGGTCTACAACAGTAGCTGGTTCGATGAGATGAGCTTTGAAGATTGCCTGCGCCTATCGCGTAAGATGACGGTGGCTCGCATGCTGGAACGCGATGATTTCTCCAAACGCTTTGCTGGCAAAGCGCCCATCTCGATCATCGAATTCCTCTACCCCTTAATTCAGGGCTATGACTCACTGCACTTAGAGGCAGACGTCGAAATCGGAGGGACCGATCAGCTCTTTAATATGTTGGTGGGCCGGGCGCTGCAAAAAGATGCCGGAAAAACCGAGCAGGCGGTCATTACCATGCCGCTCTTAGTGGGGCTCGATGGCCATAAAAAAATGTCCAAGAGCGCCGATAACTATATCGCCTTTACCGATAGTCCGAAGGATATGTTTGGCAAAATCATGTCCATCAGTGATGAGACCATGTGGACCTATTACCAACTTTTGCTGGAAAAAGCCCCGCGCGAGCTGGAAAATCTCAAGGGCGAGCACCCCATGCACAGTAAAAAACGGCTGGCATCGGCACTGGTCGGTCAATTCCACTCTATGGATTTGGCCAAACAGGCCTTGTCTGACTTTGAGCAGGTATTTTCCAAACATCAAGTCCCAGAAGATTTGCCCACCTTTAGCTGGAGTGACCTCTCGCCCGAAGCGAGTGAAGCCCCGCTATTTGAGCTCTTATCACGCACCCAACTCTTTGAAAGTAAAGGAGCCATTCGCCGCTTGGTCAAGCAGGGTGCGGTCAAAGTTAACGATGCAAAGATCGCAGATCCCAATCACAGTTTGACGAATGCCAACCCCAACTACACCATCCAAGCGGGCAAGCGGACCTTTGTCAAAATCGTGACCACTTAATCACTGCGACCACAAGTGCTCATGGGCTCTGCGGAAAAGCTACCATCACCACGACGTGAGCCATTTTTATTTTTAGCAAAGCGACTCTGCTCACAGGCTGGCTGGAAGCCCTTCATGCGCAGATCATGGTAGTTTAAAAACGAAAAGTGCCTTTGCCTGATAGACTTTAAGCTTGCTGGCCTTGCTCGTAGCTAGGCTGCAATGCCAGCCCAACCGGTTGGGACGAGAACCTTGCCAGCATCACCACAATTTAGAAATCTCTTCGCATGGGAGCTAATCAGAGCTGCCCTTATGATTTGACATTTGATAGAATCCGACGAGAACGTAGTAAACTTTCTTCTTCAGTAATTTTCTCAACCATCGAATCACAGTGTTTGGCTTACTCTCTAACGATATAGGAATCGATCTAGGCACCGCCAACACACTGGTTTTTTCCAAGGAAAAAGGCATCGTCTTGCGCGAGCCCAGTGTGGTGGCCATCTACACCTCCACCAAGAAGGTCTGCGCGGTTGGATCGGATGCCAAAAAGATGCTGGGCCGCACACCGGGGAATATTACCGCCATTCGCCCCATGAAAGATGGCGTGATTGCGGATTTTGAAATTACCGAGGCCATGTTGCGCTACTTCATCAACAAGGTGAATCGTAAGAAGACCTTTATTGCGCCCCGCATCGTGGTGGCGGTGCCTTCGGGGATCACTGAAGTAGAACGGCGTGCCGTCAAAGACTCTGCCATTCGAGCCGGGGCACGCGATGTGGTGCTACTAGAGGAGCCGATGGCCGCAGCGATCGGTGTGGGACTCCCCATTGATGAGCCCGCGGCCAATATGATTGTCGATATCGGCGGGGGCACAACAGAAGTCGCGATCATCTCACTCGCGGGAGTCGTCTACACCAAAAGTATTCGTGTGGGCGGTGATGAGATTGATAATGCCGTCATCAATTACATGAAGCGCGCCTACAATCTAATGATTGGAGAGCGCACGGCTGAAGAAATTAAAATGCGGATTGGATCCGCATTTCCACTGGAAAAAGAAATCCAAATGGAAGTGCGAGGCCGTGACTCAGTTGCCGGATTGCCCAAGACGATCACCATCAGCTCTCAGGAAATCCGCGAAGCACTGGCCGACACCATCGCGTCCATTGTAGAACTGGTCAGAAATGCTCTGGAGCGCTGCCCACCCGAACTTTCGGCCGACTTAGTCGACCGGGGATTTTTCCTCGCCGGCGGTGGGGCCATGATTCGTGGACTGGATCAGGCATTGAGTGATGCTACGGGCCTGCCAGCCGTGATTGCAGATGATCCGCTGAGTGCGGTTGCCAACGGGACCGGTATGGTGCTAGATGAGTTAGCCTTTCTGCTGAAAGACTTGGTCGCCAACCCCAAAGCGTAGTTAGCCGGTGGCGAAATTCCACCTAGGAAACTACAAACCGATCATTGCACTCGGTCTATTTTTACTATGCTGGTGGCTGGTCCCACTCTTCGTAAAGAGCTTTTTGCGGCTGAGTTTTAATGAAATCCAGGCGCCCATTTGGAATACAAAAGCGCAGCTAGACGACCTAGCCAATTTTTGGGCGCAACGCAATCACTCCAAAACAGAGTTGATCCAAGCCGGACGCGAAATGGCTCGCCAAAAAGCTTACTATCAATACTACGCGCAGCTAAACCAACAACTCGAAGCCGAAATCGAGCGGCTAGAAGCCATCTTAAAACTCCCCAGTCAGCGCGACTATCGTCATGAAGTAGCCCGCGTCATCAAACGAGACCTCAATGCTTGGTGGCAGACGATGGAGATTCGCAAGGGCCGCAACTACGGAATCGAAAAAGGTGCAGGCGTCATCTTTGCCGGCGGTGTGGTGGGCAAAGTGATTGAGGTGTATGCCTTCACCAGTCGTGTGGAACTGATCACCAGCCCCAACTTTCGAGTGGCAGCCACTTTCGAAGCAGACCAACGCCCCATCATTTATCAAGGCCAGCGGCAAACCGCACTCGGGGATCCATTGGGGCGGGTCGACAATGTGCCACAAGATTTGATCGCGCAGAGCAATCGTCCGCTGAAACTGATAACCACCGATTATGGGGATACCTTCCCAGCAGGATTAAAGATCGGCAGCGTTTCTTGGTTAGAAATTGGCCGTACGGGGATCTTTCAAGCTGGCAGTGTCCAGCTCGACCCACGGCTTCTGAAACTCGATGAAGTCACCGTACTCATCCCGCTCAGTATTGAATAAAGCCCGATGACTGCCTTGTATCGTTTACTGCTCTTGTTTGGCTGCAATCTCGTTTTATTCTGTCTGAGTGGATTGATCAATCATGCTCTGTCTGGCCTGCCCATTTACTGGCTGCTGGTCGGTCCTATGTTGATTTTACCGGCAGCCTACCTTTCCTACAAAGGCATGCTACTGTGCCTACTGTTAACCGGACTGTGGATCGACGCCTCCATTCCCAATCAATTAGGGGGATTTTTTACCTTCAACCTGCTCATTATCGGCTCCTTGCTATACCGTCATCGCAAGCGCTTTCACTTCGAGCACAACTTTCATCCCATCATGTTGGCAATGGCTGCCAATGCCTACTTTATTGTGGCGCTTTCTATATGGACGCTGTGGCACAGCTCCTGGAACTTGGAATTTGCTATTTTGGCACTGATCAGCTTGGTCGCGTCTCAATTAATCCTCCCACTGCTGGCAATCTGGTTTTTTAGTTTTCAACGTTGCCTGATCCAACACTTTCAGCTAGCGGAGACGCTGCATGCAGACTAACCATGCGAACATTTGATTTCCATAAGGGCTTCAATTTTCGACTGGCGCTGCTGGTTGGCTTGGTTGCTGGTGCGAGCCTGACTTTAATTATGGGCCTAGTATGGCGTCAATTGATTGCGCCGCAACCCTATGAGGCCATCGAACGCCGGCAAACGGAGCGCCGCATCATCCTTCCGGGTCCACGGGGCGCGATCTACGATCGTCACGGACGTCTGCTGGTGGGCAATCGTCCACATTACTCGGCTGCGGTTTATTTAGACGACTTACGCCCCGACTTCCGCAAGACCTATTCCAAGATGATTCGCGCTGAGCGCAAACGCTTGGCCTTTGAACAACAGAGCCGCAATCCCAAATTCTCGGATACCGAAACCCCGCCCCCTGCGCCAGATTATCACGCCATCCAATGGGAAGCCCGACTGCATGTCATCCAAAAACAATTTGATCACATTCAGGCCATTACTGGACTCAAAAAAGAACTCTCCAGAAAAAAGATCATTCGTCACTACAACGAACAAAGGCTTTTACCGCTACGGCTCGTCGAAGACTTGAGTCCCCAGCACTACGCCCAGTTAATTGATCAAATTCCGGTTAGCTCTCCCATCAAAATCCATACCTCAACTGCGCGCTACTACCCCTATAAGCGGGCCGCCGCCCACACCCTGGGATATGTGCAAGAAATCGACCCCGATCGTTCTAAGTTTGAAGCGAGTGAACTCAAGACCTTCACCTTCAAAGCCAAGCAGGGCAAAACCGGCCTAGAGCATGCCTTCAATGCTTCGCTATCCGGCACTGCGGGGACGGAAATCTGGCGGGTCGATCCTCTCGGCTTCCAAGACACGCGTCTACAGCAAAGCATCCCCCAGCAGGGCTCCGATTTGATCACCAGCCTCGATATTGATCTGCAGTTGGCTGCCGAAACAGCACTGGGCTCGCGCGCTGGTGCCGCAGTTGCGGTGGATATTCATAGCGGTGAAATACTGGCACTCGCCAGCAAGCCCGACTATGATCTCAATGAGCTGAGCCCCTACATCCCTCAAAGTACCTTTAATGCAATCAATGAGCAGGGGGCTTGGCTCAACCGACCGGTGCAGCTGGCCTACCCCCCCGGATCCACCTTCAAACTCATTACCAGCATCGCAGGATTGGCATCTGGCCTGATTGATCTGGACAATTGTGCAGTCAATTGTACTGGCAGCTACCGCGTCGGGAATCGTAAATTTCACTGCCATGCCCGCCACGGGCACGGGGTGACAGATTTGGCCAAAGCCATTGAGACCAGCTGCAATGTTTTTTATTACGAGCATGGACTCAAAATCGGGATCGATCGCATCAGCCAAACCGCTAAACTATTTGGCCTGCACCAGCCGACCGGGATTGAATTACCCTATGAAACCCAGCGGATTGTGGTACCCAGTAAAGAATGGAAACGAGCTCAAATTGGGGCGGGATGGGTGCCAGGCGATACCGCTAACACTGCCATTGGACAAGGTTATCTACTGGTCACCCCGCTACAAATGGCCGCCTGCATCGCATCCATCGCACGTGGGGAAACCCGTACACAATTAACCCTACAAGCCATGTCACCAGACAGCTTAAAAGGCCTGCAACATGGCGGACGGGCCCTTCCGCTCACTGCCCAGCAAAAAGCGCAGCTATGGGCGGGGATGCAACGCGTTGTTGGCCCCGATGGCACGGGGCGCATTGTCCACATCAAGGATTTCCCTATCGCGGGTAAGACCGGCACTGCCGACTTCCGCGCACATGGACAAGAAGTCAATTTAGCTTGGTTTATCGGCTTTGCGCCCGCCAACAATCCACAGATCGCGGTCGCCGTCATGGTAGAAGGCACACTGGCCAGTCATAGCTACCACGGGGGCTCCACTGCCGGCCCGATTGCGAAAGATATTTTCCTCGAGTACATTGAAAAGTATCCGGAACGGCTTCAATCACTCTGAAGCGGACTGCGCCAAGTGAAGGCATGGCACAAGGCCACCGCTGCGGCATCCGATTCGTCAAAGCGCAGTTCAAAATCCGTACCGGTCAAACTTTGAACCGAGCGAGCGACTTGCTCCTTACTGGCCGTCCCGGTTCCCACCACCGCCTGCTTAATCCTTAAGGGTGCATACTCAAAGACTGGTAATCCACGCATGGCCGCCACCCCAATCGCAGCACCCCGCGCAGCGCCAAGGATTTGCGCCGTTTGAAAATTTTGTACATAAATGGTCTGCTCAACCGCCACATGGACAATGCTGTGTTGATTTAAAAAATCCTCGACTTGGCTACTGATGATGCCCAAGCATTCCACCATCGAATAGTTTGGCTTTAATTTTAAAGTGGCCGCCTCCAAAATCCGTACTCTCCCTTGTGAGTCCTGCTCTAAAACGGCAAACCCACTCCCCCGCAAACTCGGATCTATTCCCAAAACCAGACCACGCAGACGCGGTCCCAATACCAGTGGAGCGCTCCCAGTCTTTTTAGACTGCGCCCCACGAGCAATGTGATCAGACCACAATTGACGTCGCGATTTTTTGGCCATCAGAATTTCAGTCTAGGTGCAGGCAGTTTCCTCAGACCCGAGTAGGGCCACTGTTACGAGAAGTTTCGACAGCCAACTGGCTCGTCCCTTCCATCACTCGAAATCCCCCTGCACTAAAAATTGCTGTACGGTAGCGCGGGCCTGTTGCCGCAAGTCTGCCTCATCTAGGAAGAGCCCAGTTTGCAGTTCATCGGCATACTCAAAATGATATTGGTACAGGGGCTTATCCGCTACCCGCTTTTTTACTTGAATGGGTTCTTCAGACTGTAAAATCTCAGCCCAGACCGCTCTCACCTCGGCCCAATACCGCCCAGTTCGCTGCCAATATTCACTCGCCGCCTCTAGGCTAGGACGATCAATGCGCTGGTAACGATTCAAGCCATACTCCGCCGATAAATAGCGAGGCGTCTCCGCCAGGGCGGTGGCTTGCTGCAACTTGCGGTTCCACTGCTGGTGAACCCAACCCGTGGGTGTCAAACTGATGGAATGGGTCCCTTCCAATAGTTGATAATCATCGCGTACAGAAAACTCCCGCCTCGGAAGTGGACGCTGAAAAGCCGCGCTCTCCCAGCGACTGGATCCATGTTGATGGCGCCAATCTCCTGCCACGATGTAGCGCGGCGAATCATCCACTTGATAGACGGCCTGCGTCCACAATCCAGTACCCGTACGATCCTGTTGCATGGGCAACCATGTTTGATCACCAACATAATTTAAGGTCTGTGCGCCCTCGAATTGCCAATCCTGACGCCAATGCTTCATCACCATCGGCCCATGTACCACCCCATCGGCAGCTTTAAAATACATCACCAAAGTGTGCTGTAGCTGAATAAAATCACCTGCGTCCACTAACAAGTGCACCCGCTCGGTACCCCATGAAAAATAGGGATTTTTAGGCGAAAATTCTGGATAAAAGCCCATCGTCTCGACGAATTGAAAACTGACCCGATAGTCGCCAACTAAGGCCAAAATGGCTCGGCGATCGCGCTCAAAATTGGATAAGCCTGGCTGATGCAAATGCTGCCATTCCGCACTGGCTCCGGTACTCAGGCTCACCTCACTGCCCTGAGTATTTCCACCCTGCCACGCGTACTCAGTGCTAATAAATGGCCAGCCAAAGGGTAGCGTATTGGTGAATGTTTCATCTTCCCGTGAAAGCTCAAGTGACTTACAAGAAATCAGCTGTAACGAAACAAATATGAAAATTGCTATCCTTTTATTAGTGAGCATGAAAGGAAATTCATTTTTATCAACATATGCGTCAAACAATAAATAGCACAACAGGGCACCTCACCAGGGTAACTTTATTTAAATAGCTTTGATGAGTCTGCATCAGGCGTAGA
>CAWVTP010000048.1:0-14783 GCA_963933035.1 uncultured Puniceicoccaceae bacterium
AGGTCGGGGATAAAGAGTAAGTGCTCGGCTTGTTTTAGGGCGACGCTGTCGCTTTTGAGCTCCGAGAGTAGCTGGAAAATAGAGTTGAAAAACATGAACTGAATGCCGGTCGCCTGGTAGATGGCTTTTTTGTCTACCAATTCGTAGGCGGCCTCCATCATGCCCTGTGTGCGTCCGTCCCGGTATTGGTAGGGCAGTCCCAGTAGGGCGCCCTCTTTATCCAGCAGGCCGTAATCCACACCCCAGGTGTCGATGCCAAGGCTGACAATCGCATCCCCATACCGATCCGCGGCCAGCTGGATGCCATCCAAAATATTTTGGTAGAGCGCGGTCAGATTCCAGTGCCAGCCGCTGGGCAGATCGACAGGGGTGTTGTCGAAACGATTGATTTCGTGCAGTTCGATGCGCTGCCCGTCAAATTCACCCGCGATGACGCGGCCGCTGCCAGCGCCGAGATCCACGGCTAGATAGATTTTCTTTTGGTTCATAATGATAAAAATTTCCTTGTGGCTGGGAGCATTCAGCTATCGGCGATAATTAAGTCAATCCCCCGTTGCTGGATCGCTTGTGCTATTGTTGGCTCAATTGCTGAGTCGGTAATGATTTGATGGATTTTTTTAGGTTCCGCGAAAAAATATTCAGATTGTTGCTCAAATTTGCTCGAATCAATCAACAAGACGATTTTTTCCGAATATTCAACCAGCCGCTCTTTAAAGGTGGCCTGCTGCTCGAAGCTTTCGCTGGCGCCTCGTTGCAAGTCGAAGCCGACGCAGGAGAGGAAACTGATGTTGATGTTGTGGTGCCGTAGGGTGTTAATGCTGTCGCCGCCGACATAGGTCTGCGTCTTACTTTGGTAACGTCCCCCGGTGGAGATCAACTCCACTTGATGGTAGTGGGTGAGGTGCTCCAGCACGCGGTGGGAATTGGTGATGGCGCGATAGGCTAGGTCTGGGAGCTGGCTGACTAGCGCGAGAGCAGTGGTGCTGCTGTCAAAGCCGTAAATAGAGTCGGCGTGAATTAACTGCAGAGCGGTGCGCGCGATGGCACGCTTTTGCTCTGTTTGAATGTTTTCCCGCTGGCTAAAAGACTGTAGTTGATTGCGAGTGCTCAGGCTTTGCGCCCCGCCATGAATACGGCGCAGCTTACCTGCCTGCTCCAATAAGAGAAAGTCGCGCCGTATGGTTTCGGCCGACACCTGATACAAGTCTGCCAAATCGAGGGTCCGCACCACCTCTTGGCGTTCAATTAGTTGCTGTAGATGATGCTGTCTTTCGGAGGCGAGCATAGATGAGGGCGGGCAATAGCGGACGGTAGTTACCTAAAATTCACAATTAAAAGCTTGGAATTTTGGAAGAGTGTGGTTTTATGGCCCCAATTTCAATCATTAAATCCATAAAAAACCACATAAATCCACATGAGTAAGGAAAAATCTGATTTTAAGCACGTAAACTATGAGTGGGATGAGGCGCACGCAGCGACTTTGTCACCTGTTGAGCGCCTGGTATACCGCTCCAATATTTTGGGATCCGACCAGCGCATCACCAACACTGGAGGCGGCAACACCTCGTCCAAGGTCAATGAGACCGATCCGCTCAACGGGGAGTCGGTAGAAGTGCTTTGGGTGAAAGGATCCGGCGGTGACTTGCGCACCTCTAAGGTGGCCAACTTCTCCTCACTGTATCAAGAAAAGCTGATTGATCTGCAGTCGATTTACGCGGCGACCACGCCCAACGGTGTGAAGACGGAGATTGAGGATCAGATGGTGCACATGTACCCGCACACCACTTTCAATTTGAATCCGCGCCCCTCTTCGATTGATACGCCTTTGCACAGCTTTATTGGCGCCAAGCATGTAGATCACATGCACCCAATTTCATTCATTGCGATTGCGGCGTGTAAGAATTCCGAGGCACTGACCAAGGAAATTTACGGCGATCAGCTAGCTTATCTCCCTTGGCAGCGTCCCGGCTTTGACCTAGGGCTGCAGATGCAGACTGTTTACCAAGAAAACAAGGCCTGTGTGGGCATCAACATGGGGCAGCACGGTTTGATCAACTGGAATGACGATGACAAAGCTTGCTACGACTTGACGCTAGAATTGATCGAAAAAGCGGGCCTTTATATCGAGTCGAAAGACCGCGGTGCCGACACTTTCGGGGGCCAGAAGTTCGCCGAGGTGGATGCGGAAAAAGCGCGTCAGATGACCGTCGAGCTACTGCCTTATCTGCGCGGGGCCGTTTCCCAAAACAAGCGCTTCATTGCGACCGTCCACCGCGAGGAGTCGGTTTTGGAGTTTGTGAATTCTAATGATGCCGAGCGTCTCGCTGAAATCGGAACTTCCTGCCCGGACCACTTCTTGCGCACTAAGATCAAGCCCATGTACGTGGCCTGGGATCCCGCCTCTGGGGATGTGGATGCACTTAAAGCGAGCATTCAATCGGCACTTGAGCAGTACCGTGCGGACTATGCCGAGTACTACGAAGCGTGCAAGCATGCCAACTCGCCTGCAATGCGGGATGCCAACCCAACTGTGATCTTGATCCCTGGTTTGGGTATGATTGCCTTTGGTAAGAACAAGTCAGAGTCGCGCGTAACTGCTGAATTTTACAACTGTGCCATCGGTGTGATGCGCGGTGCGGAAGCGATCGATGAGTACATCGGCTTGCCTCGTCAAGAGGCATTTGACATTGAGTACTGGTTGCTCGAAGAAGCCAAGCTGCAGCGCATGCCGAAGGAGAAGGAATTTGCCCGTAAGGTGGTTGTGGTGATCGGTGCTGGTTCAGGTATCGGTAAAGAAGCGGCCTTCCGTTACATTGCAGAAGGCGCGCATGTGGTCTGTGCCGATTTGGATCTGGCAGCCGCGCAAGTCACTGCCGATGAAATTTCTGCGAAGGTCGGCATGGGCATTGGCGTGGCCGGTACCGGCGTTTCTAGCTGTGGCAATGTGATTGCCTGTCAAATGGACATTACGGATGCCGATAGCATTCAGGCTTGTTACGATGAAGTCGTGTACGCTTTTGGTGGCATCGATGTGGTTGCGCTGACAGCTGGCATCTTCCTTGCACCTAATGTAAACGGCGAATTCTCGGTCAAGCAGTGGGAGCTGGTCTTCAAGATCAATTCAGTCGGACCTTACTTGGTGGCCGACACCGCTAAGTCTATCTTTGTGGCTCAAGGTAAGCACATGAAGAGTGCGGTTGTGATCACGACTTCCGTGAACGGCGTAGTCTCGAAGAAGGGCTCTGTCGCTTATGATTCTTCGAAGTCCGCAGCCAACCATATTGTACGTGAACTGGCCGTTGAATTGGCGCCGTATGCACGTGTGAATGCGGTGGCCCCTGCCACGGTGGTGAAGGGCTCATTGATGTTCCCACGCGATCGCGTGATGGCATCCTTAGCTAAGTACAGCATTGCGTACAGCGAGGAAGAATCGACTGAGGACTTGCGTCTCAAGCTCGCTGAATTCTACGCTAGCCGCACTTTGACCAATGCACCGATTACGCCAGAAGATCAGGCTGAAGCGATTTTCTTCATGTCTAGCGACAAGTCTTCCAAGACGACCGGATTGGTCTTCAACGTAGACGGTGGCTTGCATGAGGCCTTCCTGCGCTAGTTTGGAATTTTATTCCGATGAAACCTATTATTGAACAACTTGTTGACTTATCGCATGGATTCGGTCTCGAGCAGCGCGCTTGGGCCGTTCTTGGTGAGGGCAATACTAGTGCTCGTAAGTCTGAGGACTCTTTTCTAGTGAAGGCCTCCGGTAGTCGTTTGGGGAATGCGAGTGCGAGCGATTTTACCGAAGTTTCGTTATCCAAGGCGCTTCGTTTTCTGGAAAATGAGGATCTGAGTGACGAGGCGGTGCAATCAGCACTGGCGGAAATTCAGGTTAACCCTGGAGACAAGCTGCCCTCAGTTGAGACCTTTGTACATGCTGTCTGTCTGGCTGAGGGTGCTTGCGATTGGGTGGGGCATGGCCATCCCATTAGTGTGCTATCGATCTTATGTAGCCAGGCGGGAGCGAAGCCTTACTTGCAGCCGATTTTTCCGGATGCGATCGTTATGTGTGGCCGCCACGTCGCGGTGGTCCCTTACATTGACCCTGGATTCAAGCTGGCCTTGGCCGTTCGGCAGTCGATTCGTGATTTTGAGCGTCAAAATGGGCAGCCGCCTAAAGTTATTTTGCTGGAAAATCATGGCCTATTTATACTGGGAAAATCGGCTCTGGATGTTGAGAACACAATGATTATGTTGGACAAATGGTCCAAGATTCTGGTGGCCAATCAGGCTTTTGGTGGTGCCAATCCGATGTCGACCATTGAAGCCGATCGCATCGAAAGTCGTTTGGACGAAGCCTATCGCAGAAAGCGACTCTTAGAGAAAAGTTGATCCGCTGTTGTCATTAATTGACAATACTCAAAGCTCCAATGAGCCGGTGGGGTGACCATCGCTCATTGGGGCTTTTGCTTTTTGTGCACTACAGCGTTTTGATGCTGCTAGGAGAGCAGCCCATTGTTTTCTTAAACACCTTGGAAAAATGTAGCTGGTCTTCATAGCCGACGCTGAATGCAGCGGCACTGACTTTCATTTTTTGTTGGCTGAGAAGGTCCCAGGCGGCCTGCATCTTTTTCTGAGTTAGGGCATTGTAGGGGCTCTGTTTACGGTAGCGTTTAAATACGCGGCATAGATACTCTTTGCTGTAACCCGATTTTTGGGAAATTTGCTCGAGTGATTGCAAGTGTGCGTAGTCTTCTTCGATCAATTTTAGCGCTATTTGGTAGGCCTTTTCTGCCAGGGATACTTGCTGAATTTGGCTGCTCAGTGCTTTTTTGAGTTGGTGGGTGCAGCGTTTTACGAGTAATTCGATGATTGCCTCGCTATGCGCATCCATGCGCTCATTTTCCTGCAGGATTTGCCGTAAAATATCTGTGCAACGGTACCAATCTGATAAATGGTCTGGTCGCAGCGCCCGGAGTTTCTTGTTCTGCCAATTTTGCGGAAATTCTTGCTGACCGCTGATTAGAAAAAACTTTTTGAGCAGGGACTGTTCGGTGTTTGCAAAGGAATGCGCTGTGTTTGGACCATAGCAAAATACACTTCCCGCCTGCAGTGAATATCTTTTTTGAGCGTAGCGTAAACTCGCGTTGCCCTCAATGATGATTTCGAGTGTCCAAAAAGGAAAACTTTTTCTATTGATTTCATAGCCGTGGCTACACTCTTCGTAACCAATAAATAGCAAATCTCTATTTTTATCGATTGTTGATGATAGGTTTATGTACTGAGAGTGCCGAACATTTTTTTTGTGGATTTCCAGGCTAAGTTTCATCGTAAAAGTGTTCAACAATCTCTATGTTACGTCAATAAAATCCCTAGCTTATTTGGCGTGCATCTCATAGACTAATTTTTATTATCCTCTTTTTTATTAATGAATACTTTATACACTATCGTTCCGAAAAAATACCTTTGGAGTTTCATTCTGACCACTTGCTGTTTCTCGCTTTGGGGCTTCGCGAATGACTTCACCAATCCCTTGGTCAAAGTTTTTGAGCAAGTCTTTATCATCACGACGCAACAGGCCTCGTGGTTGCAATTTGCTTTTTACTCGGGCTATTTTTGCATGGCATTGCCCGCAGTTTTCTTTATCCGGCGCTATTCATACAAGTCCGCAATCTTACTGGGTCTGTCGCTGTATGCGATCGGCGCTATGTTGACAATACCGGCAAGTCTCTATGCGAAATTCGCGCTTTTTTGCTTGGCATCCTATGTGATCACTTACGGGCTCGCTTTTTTGGAGACCGCCTGTAATCCTTACATTTTGGCCATGGGGCCAGTCGAAACTGCTACCCGACGCTTAAATTTAGCGCAGGCTTTTAATCCGATTGGCTCTTTGTCTGGTATGGCGGTCGCCTCTCTGATTTTGGCGCCTAATTTGGGGGTGACGCAGTTGCGCTTAGATATAGCGGACAAGGAGCCAGCGGCGGTAAGGTATTTAATTACGGATGAAAATGCTTTACCCGCAGGATCTGAGTTGCAGCTCTCGGATGCATCCGTGCAGCTAGCGGATGCCAGCCAAGTGAATTTTTATGCCGATGGGATTCCCGATTTTGATGAAGAGCTGGGAGCGCTGGATCGTGCGATGGTGGATGTGATGAAAGGGATGCGTTCACAGGATCCGGAGGACTACCAAGTTTTATTAAAGCAGGATTTAGCGAACGTTCGGGGCCCCTACATGGTGATCGCCGCGATCGTTTTTTGTTTTTTGCTGATTTTTGCTTTTTCCAAACTACCGGCTTTTAAGGCGCAGGGTGAGGTGGCTCCGTTTTGGACGGTTGCACGCAGTTTATTTGTTCGGAAGCATTTTGTTGAGGGTGTGATGGCGCAGTTGTGTTATGTGGGGGCTCAGATCATGTGCTGGACTTTTATCATTCATTATGCGATGGAACAGGTGGGCTTGAGTCTGTCGCAGGCACAAAATTACAATATTGTGGCGATGATTTTATTTTTAACAAGTCGCTTTATTTGTACTTACTTGATGAGCTACTTCAGGGCTGGCGCCTTGCTAGGTGGCTTTGCTGTTGCTGCCATTGTATTTTTGCTGGGAGCTATTTATTTGCCGCCGCAATTAGGGCTTTACTCACTTGTACTCGTCTCGGCTTGTATGTCTTTAATGTTTCCCACGATCTATGGAATTGCGCTAAATGGCTTGAGCTTGGAACAGGCGAAATTAGGCTCTGCCTTCTTGATCATGTCGATTGTTGGCGGCGCGGTATTGACCAAGCTGCAAGGTGGTTTGATTACGGATTATGGCATTCGGCTTTCTTTTTTTCTACCCGCTGTTTGTTTTGTCGTGATTGCGGTTTATGGGGTTCGCAATATCGCTAAGCGCTCGGCCTAATAGTTTGGGTCGCTGGCATTAATATTGAAAATTGTCTATTATGAGTTTATTGCCTACAATTGGTATTCGTCCTACGATTGATGGTCGTTTGGGCGGTGTTCGTGAGTCTTTAGAAGTGCAAACTATGCAAATGGCGCAGCGCGTGGCGGATCTGTTTGCAGCGCGCTTGCGCTATTCAGATGGAAGTCCTGTTCGGTGTGTGATCGCTGATAGCACCATCGGTGGGGTGCGTGAGGCGGCTGATTGTGAAACGAAGTTTCAGCGCAATGGCGTTGGGCTATCGCTCACACTGACACCTTGTTGGTGTTATGGGTCGGAAACGATGGATATGGATCCGCATCGCCCAAAAGCGGTCTGGGGCTTTAATGGTACGGAGCGGCCGGGTGCGGTTTATTTAGCGGCTGCCTTGGCCGGTCACAGTCAAAAAGGCCTGCCAGCCTTTGGTATTTACGGGCAAGATGTTCAGGAGTCAACGGATACCAGTATCCCGGAGGATGTTGTGGAAAAGTTGCTCAATTTCGCGCGCTGTGGTTTGGCAGTCGCGATGATGCGCGGCAAGAGTTATCTGGCAATGGGAGGCACGTCCATGGGGATAGCGGGCTCAGTCGTGGATCCAGAGTTTTGGGAAACGAGCTTGGGGATGCGTGTCGAGTCGGTGGATATGACGGAGTTCGTGGGCCGGATGCAGCAGGGCATTTACGATGTGGAGGAGTATCAGCGCGCATTGGATTGGGTGCAGGAAAATTGTCCGGAGGGTAAGGATTACAATAGTGAATCTACTCAGCGCAGTCGTTCCCAACTGGATTCAGAATGGAGCGATTCAATAAAAATGGCACTGATTGCGCGTGACTTAATGGTGGGCAATCCTCGCTTAGCGAAACTGGGCCATGGCGAGCAATCGTTGGGGCATAATGCTATCGCCGCAGGTTTTCAAGGACAGCGGCAGTGGACTGATTACTTTCCAAATGGCGATTTTATGGAGGCCATTTTAAATAGCTCCTTTGACTGGAATGGTAAGCGAGCGCCCTATATTTTGGCGACCGAAAATGATGCCTTGAATGCTGCCGGGATGTTGTTTGGGCACTTGCTCACAAATAGCGCTCAAGTCTTTGCTGATTTGAGAACTTATTGGAGCCCTGAAGCCGTTGCGCGGGTAACGGACGGCTATCAGTTAGAGGGCGTTGCTGCCGATGGCTTATTGCACCTGATCAATTCAGGGCCTGCAGCCTTGGACGGCACGGGTGCACAGTCTGATGCGCAGGGCTGCCCGACCATGAAGCCCCACTGGGAGATCTCAGATGAGGAGGTCCAGCAGTGCTTGCAACAAACCACTTGGCATCCCTCGATCACAGAGTACTTTCCAGGAGGTGGCATGAGTACGCGTTTCAAGACAAAAGGCGGCATGCCAGCAACCATGATTCGTTTGAATTTAGTCGCCGGCCTGGGGCCCTGCTTGCAAATTGCGGAGGGCCTTACGGTTGATTTGCCTGAGTCAGTGCATGCCGCATTGGACGAGCGCACCAATCCCTCATGGCCGACGACTTGGTTTGCGCCTCGCTTAACCGGGCAGGGTGCTTTTAAGTCAAGCTATTCGGTTATGAGTAATTGGGGTGCCAATCACTGTGTGATGACGGCTGGGCATGTGGGCCATCTGTATATCACGCTCGCATCCATGTTGCGCATTCCCGTATATATGCATAATGTCGATGAGGCTAAAGTCTTTCGACCCAGTAGTTGGAATGCTTTTGGGACCGATGGCTTAGAGGCTGCTGATTTCCGCGCTTGTGCGACTTACGGACCGCTCTACAAGTAGGATCAGATTTGTTGTCTGACTTTCGGGGGGACAACTTAAGCGAATCGTTTAGTCGTCAGTTTCGGTTGTCCGTTCCGCAGCATGTGGCCGGACGCCTTTTGTGTGCGTATGGCGTTAGCTGTACTGCAATGTGTCTGATACAACGTCACGTCTGCGAGAATTGTGCTGCGCTAAAAGTTCGATTGCGGCGTTCGGCTAAAATATTTTGTGCTTGGCCACTTGACTTTATATTTAATTAGAATAATTCTAATTATAAGTATTTTTTAATTCAATATGCATTTAACGACCGAACATAAAGAACTTCTCGATCAAGCCATGGAGCGCAATGGCTTGCGAGCCACTCGGCAAAGGGAGCAGGTCTTTTCGGTGTTATTGCAAAAACGGGACCATCCAACTGCGGATGAAGTCTTTCAGCGGGTGCGTGCAGAGATGGATTCAATTTCGTTGGCGACGGTGTACAACTGTCTCGAAGTCCTGGTGGAAAGTCGCTTAATTCGGCAGGTTAATTTTGAGCGCGAACCGACGCGCTATTGTCCTAATTTGACCCAGCATGCTCATTTTTACTGCAACCAGAGCAACTCAGTCATCGATGTGGATCTGCCGCTAGATGTCAGTCAGCAACTGAAGGCGCTGCTGCCGGCTGGATTTGAGGTCGATCACATTGAGGTTGCATTTAATGGCTGCTCCCATCAGCAAACTAGATAAAAATCTTGGTAATTTATTTTCAAAAATCAGCTATCATCTAAAAATTTCATGAACGCACTCGAAATCAAACAATTAAACGTCTCGATCAATGGGCAAAAAATCCTGAAGGATTTTGAGCTCACCATACCCAAGGGAGAGGTCCACGCCTTGATGGGCCCCAACGGTACGGGTAAAAGTACCTTGGCCAAGGTCATGGCCGGCCATAGCGATTACACTGTTGAGAGTGGTGAAATCTTGCTGGATGGGGTGAATATCTTAGGCGAAGAGCCGGATGTGATTGCGCAGGCGGGACTGTTTTTGGCCTTTCAGTACCCATTAGAAATTCCGGGTGTAAGCATTGCCAATTTTATCCGTGCCGCGCGTCAAGCGCGCTTGCCTGAAGGTCAATCTGTCGATGCAGTGGCCTATTACAAAGAACTCTATCAGCACATGGATGCCTTGAAGATGGACCGTAAATTTACGGCGCGCTCATTGAATGAGGGCTTCTCGGGTGGTGAAAAGAAGCGTTGCGAAATTTTGCAGATGTCGATGCTCAATCCAGACTACTGCATTATGGATGAAACCGACTCGGGTCTCGATATCGACGCCTTACGCATTGTTTCCGAGGGTGTGAATCATATGCGCAGTGCGGATCGCGGCTTTTTGGTGATTACTCACTACCAGCGTTTGCTGGATTATATTGTGCCGGACGTTGTACATGTGATGTTTGACGGGCGTATCGTCCACAGTGGCGATCAAGAGCTGGCCAAAGAATTGGAATCCAAGGGCTACGACTGGGTGCAAGAAAGCTTTGTGCAGGCATCGGTTTAAGCAGGAGTTGAAAAGATGGAAATGGCCCGCTGGCCACAGGCATTAAACAGGACAGCAAATTAAGATTATGGCTGAATTAGAAACAGAACAGGATGTCGCCATCCAGGTGGATACCGAAAAGGGCAACTTTAAGTATCCCGAAAATTATCAGTATGATGCCGGGGTCGGGTTGACTGAAGATACCGTGCGCTACATCAGCAAGGTCAAGGATGAGGCGCCCTGGTTATTGGATTTTCGGCTCAATGCGCTCAAAGTATTTGAAAAGAAGAAGATGCCGACCAGTTGGGCGGATACCGACTTGGAGAACATCGATTTCGACAAAATCCGCTACTACTTGTCCAAAGGTCAACAGCCTTCACGCACCTGGGAAGAGGTTCCAGACGACGTCAAAGAAACCTTTGAGCGTTTGGGGATTCCTGAGCAAGAGCGGAAGTTCTTGGCGGGTGTTGAGGCGCAGTTTGACTCGGAGGCCGCCTATTCTCGCATGAAGGAGGATTTGGAGAAAGAGGGTGTCATTTTTGTCGGCTCTACTGAGGGCTTGGCTAAATACCCAGAGATTTTTCGTCCCTATTTTGGTAAAGTCATTCCCACCGCGGACAACAAGTTTGCCGCGCTCAACAGCGCCACTTTTTCCGGGGGGAGTTTTATTTACGTGCCGAAAGGGGTTAAACTCAAGCAGCCATTGCAGGCCTACTTCCGGATTAACGCTGAAAACTTCGGTCAGTTTGAGCGGACCCTCATCATTGCGGATGAGGGCGCGGAGCTGACCTACATGGAGGGCTGTACTGCACCCAAGTTTGAGACTGCCACATTGCACAGTGCCGTGGTGGAATTGGTGGCTTTGAAGGGGGCCAAGATTCAGTATGTGACCGTGCAAAACTGGTCGTCCAATGTCTTCAACCTCGTAACCAAGCGGGGGATGGCGGATGAGGATGCGGAAGTGAAGTGGATCGATTGCAATATCGGCTCGCGCTTGACCATGAAGTATCCCGGCGTGGTGCTCAAAGGTCGTGGTGCGCGGGGCGAAGTCTTGTCGATAGCTTTGGCCAATGACAATCAGCACCAAGATACTGGGGCCAAAATGATCCACCTAGCGGATGATACCACTAGCAACATCATTTCCAAGTCGATTTCTATTGGGGAGGGGCGCTCCACCTATCGTGGACAGGTGCATATGCCCAAACACCTCAAAAATTGTAAAAACAATACCGAGTGCGATGCGCTCTTGATCAATAGCCGTAGTCGGACGGATACCTATCCCGCCATCACCACGCGCGGCACAAATAATACGGTGCAGCACGAGGCCAGTGTCTCCAAGGTCAGCGCTGAGCAGATTTTTTACATGATGCAGCGCGGACTTTCCGAGGGCGAAGCGATGAGCTTGGCCGTCAATGGCTTTGTCAACGATTTGATGCAGGCCTTCCCGATGGAGTACTCGGTGGAGCTGAAGCGATTGATTGATATGGAGATGGAAGGAAGTGTTGGCTAGTTGCTCGGTCACACGACCCGAGTGCCGATTGCCTGCTGTGAGGCGGCGTACAGAACATATTTTTTAGAGTAAAATGACAGAGATTTTATCAGAAGTGCAGTCAGCGGATTCCTACGTGGAACCCGCGTGGTTGCTGGAACGAAGAAAAGCAGCGCAAGCGCAGTTTGATGCCTTGCCGATGCCAAGTGCCCAGGCAGAAAATTGGCGCTTTTCCTCAGTGGGTCGCCTCAGTATCGATGGCTTTGCCGCGCCGGATCAGGCGCCCGATGCGCACCTTTGCGAAGACTGCGTCGAGCAGTCTTCGCTGCTAGCTAAAACCAGCGGACAATCGATTTTTATCGATGATCAACTGCTGGAGTTTGAGGCGCTGCCAGAGGAATTGACTCAAAAAGGTGTGCGCTATCTTAGCATGGCGGCCGCGATTGCTGAAAACCCAGAGTGGTTGGAGTCGCATTTTTTGACAATGTCCCCAGACTTGGGATCCGAAAAGTTTGCGGCGCTGCATGCCGCCAACACCCGTGCTGGCACCGTATTGTATGTGCCGGCTGGCGTGGTGGTGCCGCAGCCGATTGTGAATACCTATTGGATTAGCAAAGAGGGGCTAGCCGTTTACCCGCATACACTCATTATCGCGGCTGCCAACAGTCAAGTAAGCGTGGTGGATGTGTATCGTTCCCAATCAGATGAGTATGCCGCTCTTAACCTAGCCGCTTGTAATCTCTATGCAGGCGATGGGGCTCAAGTGACGCGCCATGTGGTGCAAGCTTGTAATGAGTCGACAATTTCTTTTCAGTTGGATAGCACCTTAGCAAAGCGCAATGCCCAAGTTAGCAACTGTGCACTCAACATTGGCGCAGCGCGCGCGCGCTATGAGCAGCAAACCCAAATTGACGGCCCGGGTGCGCACGTGAAAATGAATTCCTTGAGTATTGCGGAGGGGCAGCAAGAGTTGGATCAGCGCACCTTACAAGTGCACAATGCGCCCAACGCGGTCTCCGATTTATTGTACAAAAATGCTTTGCTGGATCGTAGTCGCACAATCTTTTCGGGACTGATCAAAGTCGCGGAGGGAGCCCAGCAAACAGATGCCTATCAAACGAATCGCAATCTATTGCTGGATCCTCGCGCCGAGGCGAACGCATTGCCCGGCCTGGAGATCCTGGCCAACGACGTCAAATGTTCGCACGGGGCGACTACCGGGAATGTGGATGCGGCCCAGCTCTTTTACATGATGAGCCGCGGAATTGATGAGCGCACTGCCATGAAGCTCCTGGTTTTTGGTTTCTTTGAGGAAATCATAGAGCAGACCGCCAACGAGGAGTTGGCCGCTGGCTTACGTCAGTTTATCCAAGAAAAGTTTGAGTCCAAAATTTAGCTTCGTAAGCTCGCCGCTGAGCCTTATAAATTACAAGTCGAACCCACGTCATTATGTCAGACGATCGTACCATTAGTCGAGAAGTAGCCGCCACCTTGATTCCGCAAGGGACTGAGATGACTTTGCCTGAGGGCGAGCCTGTCACCATTACCCATCGCCTGGGGGGTAATTTCACGGTGATGGCGCAAAACGGGATGTACCGCATCAAGGGCGCCGATGCGGATGCCCTCGGCGAGGAAGTAGTGATGGGCGCGAGTGCTGAAGCCGATGATCACGAGGGTCCGCCCGAACAGGATGCCCTATGGGAAGCCTTAAAACTGGTTTTCGATCCCGAAATTCCGGTTAATATTGTCGACCTTGGACTGGTCTACAGTATGGAAGTTGCTGAGACTGAGGAAGGGAAGCATAAGATTGAAATGCAGATGACGCTGACCGCCCCTGGATGTGGCATGGGCCCTGCCATCGCGGAAGATGCTCAAATGCGCTTACTCGCCGTCCCCGGCGTCAGCGAAGCGCAAGTCGACATAGTCTGGGATCCACCCTGGGACCAAGAGATGATCTCCGAAGAGGGGAAAATGGTCTTGGGCCTCATTTAGTCGCGGATGATTTGCTGAACCTTTCGTGGGTTCCGATGTGCTTGCAGCTTCCTGCTTGCTTTTCCGGCAGTCATTTTAAATAATGCGATTCGATTATGAAGGCGCTCAAAGATTATTTGCGGCAAAATCAAGCCATCTGCTTCGCTTTTTTATTTGGTAGTCGAGCGCGTGGACTTGTAGATGTTCATGATTGGGATCTCGCGCTTGCTTTCAACCAGAGTAATCTATCAAAATTATCCCAATTGGCGCGTATTGAACGTACGCGCTCGGAACTCAGTAAAGTATTAAAGGAGCCTGCAGATTGCATCGACCTTGTGGATGTGGCGCGCGCGCCGCTCAATCTGTGTGTCACGATCGCCGCAGAAGGGCAGATTCTCAAGGGTGCTGAAACTTTAGAGTTGTTTAGATTTTACCAGCGCGCATGGCGTGGGCAGGAAGAATTTTATTTGCGTCAGGCTTATGGATACTAATCTCTACCATGAGGCTACATTGTCCATGGTGCGTCGCCAAAAGGAAGCACTGGATCAGGCGCATGCGCGATTACAGAGCCAGGATACTCTGAGTGCGCTCGAATGGAATGGGCTAGAGCATGCACTTCAAGTTTTGATTGAGAATTCGATTGGTAAGGCGAAGCATCTTTTGCGTTTGGCAGGCTTTTCGCCGATGCCGGTGAATGCATACGATGCATTTGCGGCGCTCAATGAAATTGGGATCTGCTCAGAAGCTGCAGTCGATATTTGGGCCAAGGCTATTGGCATGCGCAATGCAATTGTACATGATTATTTAAATGTAGATCGTCAGTTGATCCGAGCCGTGCTGTGTGAGAGCGCCTACAAGCATGTGACTGAATTTCTTGAATTGAGTTTCGATGAACTGTTGGAGAGGCGAGGCTAAGGTCCAAGAGTTTTCAATTCGCCGGCAGGAAAATCGATTCACAATCAAATGTGGTCCTTTTCCAGCAGTCATCAGTTTGCGCGACGGAGCCTCTATGATGTTCGCGTCGCATTTTGTTTGCGCGCATTGGGTAAGGGCACCTCTGAAAACTTACCAAGACCGAGACGAATACAATTTTTATTTTGAGCAAGGCGATTCTGTGCACA
>CAWVTP010000049.1:0-14330 GCA_963933035.1 uncultured Puniceicoccaceae bacterium
TGCATCACAGCAAATCGGCAATCTCGGCACATGGGAGGTTTCCAGAGGTGCCCCTTAGCCTAAATCTTTTGCGAGTCGCGTTTTTAAGTAGCCTATTACCGACGGGATGGCCGCTTGCATGCTGCTCAAGCAGTTTTGGTAAGCCGCTAAATTTTGACCATAGGGGTCGGGAATTTCGCGGCCAATGTCAAGCGGTAGAAATTCTCGGAAACGATAGATTGGATGGCTTATCTCTGGAAAACTTGCCTGTAGTAGTTCTACGTGCGATTGCGTCATGCCGAAAATGGCATAACATCTTTCCAGTAAATCGGTGCTTAGTGCACAACTCTGGTGCTTGCTCAAGTCAAGGTTCAGCGCTTGGGCTGCCGTAATGGAGTGTGCGCTGGCGGGCATACCGTCAATCGCAGCGACACCAGCAGAAGCCACATCCAGTGTATCAAAGACCTCACCTTCTTGATTGAATGCGGCCTCCAATAATTTGGCCGCCATGGGGCTGCGGCAGGTATTGCCTGTACAAACAGTTAGAATTAGCGTTTTTTTTGACATAAGCGATCAAAGGGGCCTTGCGTAATCGGACTCGGCTGGCGGCTGGCGGTTTAATTCACGATGTCCAATATCGCGCCGGAAATATTTACCGCTATAATCGATTTGATCACATACAGAATACGCCAAATTTGCTGCTGATTGCAAATCTTTTGCCTGAGCACTCACGCCTAAAATCCGCCCACCGTTGTTCACCAGAGTTTGCGAATCGTCCAGTTCAGTGCCGGCATGGATAATGGCACTATTTTCAGGCACCGTTGGAGGTAAAGTGATCGGGGTCCCCTTGGGGTAGGCCTCCGGATAGCCGCCTGCAGCCAACACCACGACCATGGCGGCTCCAGAAATTGTTTTGAGGCCAGCTTTTGGTAGCTCCGCGCCTTCGGCGGCTGCCAACAGCCAAGGTAAAAGGTCTTCTTGAACCAGTGGAAGCAGTACTTGTGTCTCCGGATCACCAAAACGAACATTGTACTCCAATACTTTGATTCCCTTCTCTGTCAGCATTAGTCCGGCGTAGAGCGTACCTCTAAAATCAATGCCATCAGCTTTTAAGCCTGCAATCGTTGGACGAATGACGCTGGCCTCGATCTCTGCTTGTAGGGCGGCGGTGACCCGGCAGGTTGGCGCATAGGCGCCCATCCCTCCAGTATTTAGACCTGTGTCGCCTTCGCCGACACGCTTGTGATCTTGGCTAGCGGGCAAGCAGGCGTAGTGATCGCCAGAAACGATGGCATGGATGGACACTTCTTCACCATACAGCGTTTCTTCTATCACGATTTCATGGCCGCTGTGCCCAAAGGCTTGCCCCTCGAGTATGTCTTTAACTGCCGCAACTGCTTCAACCTGAGTCTGCGCCATAATCACCCCTTTGCCGGCAGCCAGACCACTGGCTTTGATAACGATTGGAGCCGGATGACTTTCTAAATATTCAAGTGCAGGTGCCACTTCTGTAAATTTAGCGTACGCTGCTGTGGGAATATTGTGGCGTGCAAAGAAGTCCTTACAAAATGCCTTACTGGCTTCAAGTTGGGCACCTGCTTGGCATGGGCCATATGCCAGAATGTTCGCTTGCTCAAGCGCATCGACGAGTCCCAAGCTGAGTGGTACTTCTGGACCCACGATCACTAAATCGACAGCTTCAGCTTGCGCCAGTGCCACGAGCGCCTCGATTTCTGTTACTGGAGTATCAAAACATTGAACCTCTTGGGCTATGCCACCGTTGCCAGGACAGGCAATGACTCGCTTTGCTAGCGGGCTTTTGAGGCACATTTGTACCAATGCATGTTCACGGCCCCCAGAGCCGACTACGAGGATACTGAGTTCGGAATACTTGTCCATTTAAACCACATTCCAGATTCTAAGGCATTGGTAAAGTAAAAGAAGTCGACAGCCTGCAGATTCTTGACGAGCCCTGTACATTTTGTGGGCTCATTGTGGCTCACATGCACAACATCAATTGTGAGCACAACGATGACGCTTAAGTTGTTCCTTTGGGCGACGTGCTTAGGCTGGATTTACGTGTTCGTATCGCAAATGCCGCTCATCTGCGCAGTCGGTACTTATTGATGCATACAGCCCGCATTGAGCTGTTCTACAATATAATCAAAAGCCTCATCTACGCTGTCTATGATCCGAAAAAGATCCAGGTCTTCTGGTGAAATCGTCCCCCAATTGACTAGGGCATCGAAGTCGATAATCGTATTCCAAAATTCGCTGCCAAAGAGTACGATCGGGGGCATTTTTCTTACTTTTTTAGTCTGGATCAGAGTCAGTGTTTCAAACAGCTCATCCAAGGTGCCAAATCCACCTGGAAAGGCGACCAGCGCTTTCGATAAAAGGACGAACCAGTACTTGCGGACAAAAAAGTAGTGAAATTCGAATTGTAATGATTTGGGGATATATTCGTTGACGCCTTGCTCAAATGGCAGGCTGATTCCGAGCCCGATCGATTTACCGCCCGCGAGTTGAGCACCTTTGTTGGCGGCCTCCATGATGCCTGGACCTCCGCCTGAGCAGATCATAAAGCGATTATCGTTGGGTGGAGGGAGTTGTTGTGCCCATTCAGTCAATCGTTGCGACAATGCGACCGCATCATCGTAATAGCGGGCCGATCGCAGCGCACACTGCGCTTGGTGCAAACTTCTTTTCTCTTCCACCGTTAAATTCTCCGGATTGACTTGACGGCCTTTCACGTCCTTGAGTTGCTGCGCCGCGTCGGCTTGGGAGCAAATACGAGCCGAGCCGAATAAAACAACCGTATCCTCGACAGCTTCCTGTTTAAATCGAATGCCCGGTTCAGTCATTTCGCTCAGCACGCGTAATGAGCGCGCTTCGTTGGAATACAGGAAGGCTTGATTGTCGTAGGCCTTGATCGGCCAGTGGTCAGGCTTGTTTGGTTTTTGACTGGGCATTGCTTATTGGGGTTTGAGGTGAGCATGCGGCAAAGTCGAATAGGGCTTTGCAATTAGATTTATCCATTTATTATAGAGGACTTTGCTCTTACTGGCAAATGCTATCGTGATCCCGAGAGATCTTAGTTGTCTTTCGGCTGTCATGCTTAGACTGTGCACCTATGTAGATTTATTTTTCGCACATAATCAGACCGAAATGGATCCAAAAGGGGATGCTGATAAAACCCATCAATGTCGTACTCAGTACGACTTTACACGCGATGGCAGTCGCTCCCTGGTAGAGACGGGTTAATACAATCGGAAACACGGCACAGGGCATGGCTGCTTGCACGATGAGTACCTGATTGAGTGTTGGGGGCAGGGTCGTGAAGTAAATGAAAACAAAGAAAAATAGGGGCAAGAGTCCGGTGCGCAAAACGAGCGCGAGTAGGGGAATGCGCCAATTTGTTTGCAGTCCGTCTGTTTTGATCAAGGTGTAGAAGCTGGCTCCAATCAAAAGTAGCCCCAGTGGAATGGCGCATTGACCAAGCAGCTCAAAAGTTTCTAAACAAGATGCTGGCACGCTCGACGCACATCCGCTGAAATTGATCAAAACTCCAATGAAGAGTGCTAAGATCGGGGGATTGAATATGCGTAAGCAAAGACCTTTGGCTGGGCCGCTTGCCATTAGATAGCTGACTCCCACCGACCACAGCGCGACTTCAACGCCAATATTATGAACTAACAGAATCCCCATCGTCTCACGATCAAAGAGTTGGGCAACAATTGGAATCGGGAAATACCCATAGTTGGGCAAGCCAGTACAAAATGCAAAGGTGCGGCTTTGCTGTTTGTCGCCTGAGCACACGAATCGGAAAGCCAATAGGCAACAGGTGTAGCCGATGACGGTCGTTGAAAAACCGATTAAGGGCGGAATCAAGACGCCATTGACCTGCTGGAGAGATGGATTGCCAACGACAAAAGATAAAATGAGGCAGGGGTAAAGCAGCTGCGTGATGACCTTCATCAGGGAACTTTCCGCCGCCTCAGTGAGTAGTTGCTTGCGCCGTGCAGCATACCCCAGGAATATAATGAGGAATATGGGAACGACCGCAGCGAAAATTAAGCTGGTTTGGGCCATGCTGATTACGAGGGAGTGATACTATTTGTTAACGATTGTCATGCCTGGGCTCGCGAATTTTCTAGCGGGGGATGCTCGCAACTACATCGGCTTAATTTGCTGTCACTTCAGTCGCATCCGGATTCATCTGATATGATTTTTGAGAGCATTGTGGGTGAAAGTTGCCGATAAGAACGGTAGGCATGCGCAGCATTGTCTAATTCTGCTTTAAAGGCAGTATGGCTGGCCGCATCCGCAAATTCGAAGCCCATCAGCGCACGGCCAACACGCTCACCTGAGTAGTTGTAATTAAAGTAGCACAGGTTGGTTTTGGGACCGAGCGCCTGCAGCAAATCAGTTAGTGCTCCGCAGCGTTCATGAAATTCAAGTTCGATGAAGCAGAGCCTTTGAAAGAGTTGAGCTTGAAAAGGGATGAAATTAAAACGGACACTCGGATCTTGGCTCACATCTGTGACGCGGAGGCCAGATTTTTTGAGAGTCGCGAGCAGTTTTGTATGTGAGCCAGGACAGACTTCGAAGCCCAGTATCGGAGCGGCCGTCAGACGCTGAGTTTTCCCATACTGAAAGGCTACAATATTGGTCGAAGCCGGCAATTGCTTGGCCAGTGCAAGCATCGCACCAGGTTTTTCTGGGATCTCAATTTGCAAGAAGCAGCGGCGGGTAGCGCCGACTGCCGAACGACGAGCAACACTGGCCAGTTGCTCAAAGTCGATATTTGCACCACAGATGATGGTCAATACCCTCTGTCCCGCCAGACGAGATGTCTGCTGTAGGGCTGCGGCGACTCCCATCGCACCAGACGGTTCTGGTATGCAACGCTTGTGTTCCCAAAGAAATTGGATGGCCGCGGAGACCTCATCGTTACTCACGGTGACCCATTCGTCGATCATTTCTGAGCAGATGGCATATGTTTGCTTTCCGACTTGGCGAACGGCCGTACCATCACAAAAAATATCAACTTTTTCTAGGGCAGCTGGCTGTCCGCAATCGATCGCATGGGCCATCGAAGCCTGATTTTGGCCTTCGACACCGATGATATGGATGCCAGGGTAGTGTAGCTTTAGCCAGCTTGCACAAGCTGCTGCCATACCGCCACCTCCAACTTGCAAGAATGCGTAATCGTAGGGGCCTTGACCCGCCAGCACAATTTCATCCGCCAGAGTGCCTTGACCTGCCATGACAGCGAGATCATCGTAGGCATGGATATAGGGTAGTTGATGCTCATTTGCATAGGCATGCGCCAGCTGGCTAGCCTGATCATAGGTATCGCCAACTAGGTGAACTTCTATTTGTTGAGCACCGTGTTTGAGCACCGCAGCCTGTTTCATGCGCGGGGTGGATAAGGGCATGAAAATGTGCGCCCTCATGTTGAGTTTCGCTGCAGCGAGTGCCACGCCTTGAGCATGGTTGCCAGCTGAGGCGGTCACGACTCTGCTGGGCGATCCGCTGTTAGCTAATTGGGCCATGCAATTGTATGCGCCTCGCCATTTATAAGCGTGAATGGGGGATAGGTCCTCGCGTTTGAGAAACAGCTCGAATGCTGGATCGTCCATGTGAATACAATCTAGAGGCGTCGGCGTACCCACCTGGTAGACGCGCGAGCGGGCCAGCAAAATTTGCTGCCGGAGCTGATCGATCAAGGAAGCTGATTTCATCAGTGTAGCTTGCAATTGCTTGGCGCTTGGCTAAGGGGGGGTGTGCCTTGGGATGTAGCACCCTTAGCTGGGATTGCTTGAATCAGCACAAAGGGCCGTACAATCATCGATTGAAATTCAGTATGGGAGGCTTCCCAATGCTGACAATGTAGATCACAGGGCTTTACTAAATCTCCTGAGCGCAACCACGCTTGTATTTGAGCCGAGTTGTCTTCCGTCAATGCCAGGCCGACTCGTTCTAGATTGAGGCATGCATCCACATACAGGAGAGCACCCGCTTTGTAGTGAGGTGCCAAATAAGACCAAGAGACGCACCCTGAGTATTTATTCAGTTTCTCCAGTGCACTCAGTGAATCTTCTGCTGGACTCAGGTCTTTCTCGTCCATGCCACAAGCGTTCGTATTAGATCGAATCGACAATGGCATCAGCCAGTCCGTATGCAATCGCCTCGTCTGCAGTCATGTAAAAATCTCGATCGGTATCTTTTTCAATTTTCTCGATAGCTTGGCCGGAACTGTTGGCCAGAATGGTATTGAGCTCATCGCGTAAGCGCTCCATCTCCTGAGCTTGTATATGAATGTCAACGGCAACGGCCACCATTTGTCCTGAGATTAATGGTTGGTGAATGAGGACTCGCGAGTGGGGGTACAGGTAGCGCATGCCTTTGGTGGCTCCGCACAAAAGAATCGAACCCATGCTAGCGGCCATCCCGGTAACGACAACTTTGATGGGGGAGCTGATAAGTTGCATGGTGTCATAAATGGCCATACCTGCGGTGATCGAACCACCGGGGGTGTTGATGTAAAAGGTGATCTCTTTACCCGGCTGAACCATTTCTAGGTATAACAACTTTTCAGTTACATCGCGAGCTGACTTGTCGGAAACCTCACCCCATAAAAAAAGCTTTCGCTCCTTCAGGAAGCTGTCCTGTATTTTGATACCAGTATCCTTTTTATTCGCGTCTTCTTTAGAGTCAGTTTTATCAGCCATAGTTATAGGAAAGGTTGAGTTGCCTTGTTGGCAACCGCAAGGGTCAAATTTTGCATCTCTTATTTGCCCATGGAATGGGCGGACTCTATTTTGTCGATACGTTGGCTATGACGCCCAGCATCGAAGGGCGCTTCCAACCATTTTTGGACGATTTTAAGCGCCAAATCTTCCGGGACGGGACGTGCACCAATTGATATACAGTTGGCATTGTTATGCCGCTTAGTCATTTCGGCAGACCACTCATTCCAGCAGAGCCCACATCGGATGCCCGGCACTTTATTGGCGACTATGGCCTCGCCATTGCCGCTGCCCCCGAGTACGATAGCCAATTGAGCTTGGCCTGTACTGACGGCTTCAGCTGTGGGTCGGATGTAGTCGGGGTAGTCGCAGGAGCTTTCGCTTGTACAGCCAAAGTCAACGACATTGTGTCCTAGTGAACGCAACAGTTGGCTGATCGGCTCTTTTAGAGGGAAACCTGCATGATCGCTGCCAATGGCGATAGTGTAAGATTTAGAGGACATTGTATAGTGGGAAAAAAGCTTCTTAGAGACTCTCGTAGTCTGCATCTAGACGGGATCAGCCTCATCGTCGGGCGGACTGGTGGTCTCTTCAAAAGCACCCGTAGAAGCGTCCTCCTCGTCTTCATCCCATTTCATAGTATCATCTGCCAATAGGGGTTCATCTCCCTCTTCAGAAACGTCGCTATCCGGGATAACATTCGCCAGCTCATCGTCAACACTGCCATCATCACCTGCATCGTCTTCATCATCAGAGTCCAATACAAAGCCCACCGGCACATATTCCAGAATGGCGACAATCTCATTAAAGTAATGAGACGCACGTCCCTCCATAAAATCTTGATTTTGGGTTTCTCGGATGTCCTCCTCAAGTTCTTCAATCGTCAACTTGGATGAGAAATCGATTAAATCGTTGAGCAATTTGATTCGTAAACGTGTTATGTGATCAATGAAGTCCGCATAGGGCCCTTTATCATCATCTAATACATCGGGAAGTGCAAATATGAGTTCATCGCTATCCAGGATGCTGTCCTGTATACGTTTAAGATGAATGATTTGCTCTTTTTTATCGAAGTTTTCAATTCCGAAGGAATAGAAGGCATCCTCAATCATTTCTGTCTTTAGGCCGTAATCACTGAGAGGATCTAGCAATTCCATCATATATTGAAACTGTTTCGGATCTATGATGCCCAGTCCATCAACATCCCAGTGGATCGGATCGCTTATTTCTGAAGCCCACCAGTTACTATCTTCACCTAAGCTGGCTTTCACCCAGGTTAATTTATTTGTCGGTTTTGACATAAATTGTGCTCAATATGTTTACGTTGAATGCAGGAATACTCTCGATAGCATCAAGGCATAAATTGCGAGCATCCATCTTGTAAAGGGATTAGTTTAAAAAAAAGAGATTTCAATTGCGGCGCGCCATGGGACCGAATGAGCCACTTGGATTTCTTTGACTTGCTATTAGGCAATCTCTAGATCAGATGATGGCTATCCAACTGTATTATGTCCCTGATTTACGACTCAATCTTGCGTCCGCTTCTTTTTCGAATGGACCCCGAGCATGCTCATGAGCGGGCTCGCACAGCGATGAAGTGGCTCAATAATTCGCCAGCCTTATGCCGAGTGCTAGCGAGTTGTACTCAATTACGGGGTACCGAGTCGGTGGATTTATTTGGCTTAAAGTTCCCCAATCGAGTTGGGCTGGCTGCAGGAATGGATAAAGATGGAGAAATGGCGCGTGCCACGGCTGCTATGGGCTTTGGTTTTACGGAAGTCGGAACAGTGACACCCCAGATGCAACCCGGGAACCCACGCCCGCGTTTGTTCCGTTATCCGGAAAAGGAGGCCATCATCAATCGTATGGGGTTCAATAATTTGGGGGCAGATGCTATGCTGAAAAGTCTGACGAAAACCTATCCTAAAGGGAAGCGACGCGTACCCGTCGGGGTCAACATCGGCAAGGCCAAAACGACTCCAATCGAAGACGCGAGTGCGGATTATGTAGCTTGTTTTCGTACTTTGGCAGACCAAGCTGATTATTTTACCGTCAATATCAGTAGTCCAAATACTCAGGGGCTGCGTCAATTGCAGAGTCGAAAATTTTTACGCAAGCTTTTGTCAGATATACAGTCAGCTAATTGTGCGCACGCGAAAAAACTGGGGCATGCACCGCATCCCTTGTTGCTAAAGATCGCCCCCGATTTGAGCTTTCCTGAAATAGACACGGTTCTCGAAGTTTTACTGGATCTCGAATACAGCGGTTTGATTGCCACCAATACCACTGTGGCGCGTCCAGAGGGGTTTCCTCGGGATCAAGCAGGCGGATTGAGTGGAGGAAGCTACTTGCGCAAGCGTTCGAACGCGGTAATTAATTACGTTTACAAGGCCACCTCGGGTCGACTCCCGATAATCGGCGTCGGTGGGATTGATAGCCCCGAGGCGGTTGGTGAGAAAATGGATGCGGGAGCTTCGTTGGTACAAATTTATACTGGATGGATCTACAAGGGACCCTTCTTTCCCTGTGTACTTGCACGTGCACTCAGGTCTCAGGATAGCGCATGGATTTAATCTTGGGATTATTTGCGCCACCAGTTAGGCAACATTATGATGAATCATATAACACTCGAAAGCCCTTTGGACATGCATGTGCATCTGCGTCAAGATGGTATGCTCAAATTAGTGGCCCCTCACACGGCTCAACATTTTTCGGCAGCAGTGGTGATGCCGAATTTAGTGCCTCCAGTTGATAATTTGAACGAGATCCATGCCTACCGTTCTGCTATTTTGGAGGCTGTAGATTGTTCAGTTTTTCAGCCCTTGATGATGCTCTTTTTTCGCCCTTTTACCGAGGCTGAATTGATCGCTGCAAAACCTCACATTTTTGGGGTAAAGTTATATCCACAAGGGGCGACCACCAACAGTGAGGCTGGGGTGAGAGAACTCAAAGAGGCGGAACCCACGCTTGAAATTATGCAAGAATTGGGGATCCCTTTGATGGTTCATGGAGAGACCAATGGATTTGTCTTGGATCGTGAAAAAGAATTTTTGACTACATATGCGTATATGGCGGAGCGCTTTCCGCGGCTTAAAATTGTTATGGAACACATAACGACCCGCGAGGCGGTACAACTTTTGGATCGTTATGAGAACTTGTATGCCACAGTTACGCTACACCATCTAAAATTGTCTCTAGATGACCTCATCGGCGGGATGTTGGAGCCGCATCATTTTTGTAAGCCCATTGTTAAGCGTCCGGAGGATCGCGACGCGTTGGTGGAACTCGCTGTCAATGCCCATCCCAAGCTAATGTTTGGAAGTGACTCGGCACCGCATCCACAGCTTAAAAAAGAGTGTATCGGTGGTGCGGCTGGCATTTACACCGCCCCGATTTGTCTACCACTGTTAGCGGAATTGTTTGATTGCCATGGCGCTCTACACAATTTGCAGGCCTTTGTTAGTGGCAACGCGCAAAAAATACACGGTTTTGAAGCGCCCAAAAAACTTATTCGGCTGGAACGTCGGCCGATGTCAGTTCCGGATGTTTATGACTCTGTGATCCCATTGTTTGCCAGTGAAACGATCGCTTGGTCGGTTGTTCAGTAGAGCGTTTTTGAAGAACGCTTAGATTTTAATCATTTGGGTATGGGAGCTTAGCATGCTGCCTTAGGGCATAGCGTTGGAGGAATTTTACTGCCGAGCTGGTTGTTTTCGATTCGACTATGGCTTGACCTACCCAAGGGTGCTACTTACAAAAAATCGTGACTGTGGGCGTAGCTCAGTTGGATAGAGCATCGGTTTTCTAAACCGACGGTCCTGGGTTCGAATCCCAGCGCCCATGCCACCGTCTATTTGTCGTTCGTGATGCATTCTTAGAGTTAATGGCGGCGAGTATGAGCCCCCATACAGTCACAATTGGAAATATTAAGGGAGTAACTGCTGAGCGCGAAAACAGAGGTTGCGCCAAGAACTACTCAGTAGGCTCTCAGTCCACATCCGGTCATGGCGTGAGCTATGCAGTAAAAACATATCATCAGCGAAGTTCCAAAAAATAAGGGCCTTATTTTTGGGTTTTAATTCGATCAACTTCTCAACGTTTCGTAGGTTTTCCACGTGCAGGACTAAATAGTCTGCCCGTGAGGCTTGGAATTTACTGTAAAATCGACGCGTTAAACTATCTAAGTGCAGGTAGGTGGAGGGATCGATCCAATAAATTTGTCCACTGGCCACCATGGGATAGCGTTCCACAATATAATGCACCAGTTCTTCAGAAATGGAACTGATCATGACACGTTCGAGTAGATCACGTTCTTGGAGATCTTGTATTAATTCGTCCGCTAGCCGCAGGTCATTTTGCAGGTCGCCATTTGACTTAATCTCAATATTGAGGGGCTTGTCTAATTGGTCAATTAGGTCGTAATAGCGGGGGATAGCGCCTTGCGAAATTGCATTTAAATCAGTATAATTCAACTGGTCCACTTCACTGAAATTTTGATATAAACGTCGCAAACGGCCATCATGGAAGATGATGATTTCCCGATCTTTAGAGTATTGAATATCAAACTCGATAAAGGCGTAGTCTGGATTCTCGTTGGCGGCGACTATGGCAGCGGCAGTGTTTTCTAAGTGATTGATAGAATCACCTCGGTGAGCGCCATGGGTGCAAGGATAATCCAAGGGCAAGTTCAATTCGCGCCTTAATTGATCCTGCATTACCTCGGACAAATCACGGTGGTGCTGTGGCAGTTGGCAACAGGTCAAGAGCAGGCTAATTAAAAAAGCGAGACCGCTCAAAATCTGGATACGTTTACGCATGATCAAATCTTTTGTTTAAGAGCCTATGTGCTTGAAGGATCTAGTTCGCATTGGCCAGTCCTATTCTTAAAAATGTGGAGGCTTTCGGAGTCGCCTATTTATTGTTTCTATAAATGCACCGCCTGAGTGGATGATGACAAATAAATCCGGTTAACGACGGTTCCGTATCGAAGGTGTTTATCAAATTTGGGATTTACGCGGCTGAAGTGCCTCTTAAAAAAAAGGATTGTATGTCAGTTCGTGCTGAACGGTGCTGATAGGCCCATGTCCTGGGCAGAGGATGCTTTCAGGCGCCAGCGATAGGATATTTTTTCTGACTTCAGTGCGTGCCCGTGCGTAGGCTTTACGGGCGCCACCCATCGATAGTGCGAACAGGGCGTCCCCAACAAAAACTAATGGCTGGCCAGCACCCTCAACGATATAGCTCAATCCGTCGGGGCTGTGCCCAGCGCTGGCAATTGCACAAATGGACCAGTTGCCAATTTGATGAGTATCGCCAGCCTGGATTCCCTTGGCATTCGACATCAAAGGTTCGCCACTGGGCGAGAAAATCAAAGGACATTCAGTCGCCGAAACAATTTCGGGGAGTGCTTCCACATGGTCTCGGTGGGTGTGCGTGATAAAGATCGCCGCCAAATTTAATTTATATGCATCTAAATTCGACAACACTTGTGTCGCATCCACGCCAGCATCGAATAAAATAGCGCTTTGGCTCTGGACATCTATCAACATATAATTGTTAACCCACATGCCATCACCATGACCGAGCTTCCAAAATGTAGAAAGTTGTCGCAAAGTATCGACTGGCAGCGTATCGGGTTGGGATTGGCCGGTGGCCATAGCCAGCAGCTTCTGGGGGTTGAGACCCAAAAAGGGTGCCACAGTTTGCAGGCTATCACGCGAAAGTTGACCCCTGAATAATCCATGCACAGTCGCGAGTGGCAGACCACTAAGTTCTGCTAAGTGACGTTTGCTGAACCCTAGCCCAACAGCAGCCTTCGTTAAGACATCATCAAATTGGTCTTCCATCGGTATTTTTGTACGGAGCTCACTCATGATCTCTTAGGCGATAATGGACGTCTCCTAAAAAGCAAAATAGAAAAATCGGAAAAGCAAAATCTAATGGGGCACTTTTTATTTGGGGTAGATCGCTATGGCTCTATGTGAGCGATTTACAGTCGCTAATGGGACCGTCGTCTTATTTTTAAGTTGCAGCCAGTTAGATGAGACCGAAGTGTCGCGTTCATTACATGGAAGCAACCGCGCAGTATTGGACTCATGACCTCAGCCCATTTCTTATTGAATTTTCGAGTGATTTTTTGGGGGTTGAAGGGATACGTTATTACGGATTGGCTTACATCGCTAGTTTTTTAATCCTTTGGGCCTTGCTGGTTCTGTATCATCAAAGAGGTCGTATTACCCTTTCAGCGGATCAACGCTCCGCATTATTAACGGCACTCATCTTGGGAGTGTTGATCGGAGGGCGTCTGGGCTACAGTCTCCTTTACGATTTGGCTGCCTGTCTGCAGCAACCTTGGCGAATTTTTAGAATTGATCAGGGGGGCATGGCGAGTCACGGGGGGATTCTAGGAGTGCTGTTGGCCTTAATCTGGTATGCCAAGCAACAAAATGTAAACTTCCTCCGGCTGAGTGATGTGATTTGCTCAATCGCTCCAGTAGGATTGATGCTTGGTCGAGTGGCTAATTTTGTGAATGGGGAGCTTTGGGGGCGGGTTACGACTGTACCGTGGGCGGTTATTTTTCCCCACAGTCCAGCACAATACAATGCCGTTCTGGACCACTATGGACCCGAACCACGACATCCGTCTCAACTCTACCAAGCCGGACTTGAGGGGGCTATTTTGTTTGCCTATCTACAAATTCGCTTTTGGCGTGGGTCTTTGCATCCAGGGCAGATAGCCGGTGAATTCCTGATTGGCTATGCGTTATTACGTATACTCGGGGAGCTTTTTCGAGAACCGGACGCAGCCTTAATTTTGAATTTGAGCCGAGGTCAATTCTACTCACTTTTTTTGCTGTTCGCCGGAATGTTAACTTTATTTTTAATTCGAAAAAAGTGGCTTTGCTCAACTCGCTGAAAACGAGTGCATTGTGGGCGTTGAGGTAGCTCACAGGTCAGCATGCTGAGTAAATTTTTGATTTAGTGAATCGTCCAAAGTGGGTATAGGGCACCTACTAGTAATGCTGTATCCGCCAGGACTCTGTAAAGTTCTGGATGCAGACGTATTTGCTGCTAATACAGAGTCGCTAGTAGAAGTTAGCTCAGCCAGAGACCATTCGCAATCGCATGATGCTCTAAATACCGCAGTTGCGTAGTCTTTTAATCATGAAAGATCATTGCCAGTATCTGTTGTACATTGTGATCTGTTGCCATAAATCATCTTAACGAGCTTCACCCAATGGGTGAAGGTAAAGTGGCCTTCGGAACTGCCTGCTGGTTGACTATAATATGTGGAACCTCTTTATTCGACTTCTGGAACCGACAGACATGCCGAAGCAAAGCATGGAAGACGCTGGTTCCTCTTTATCTCAGCGCGTTTAGTCAAATCACAGCGCCAGCGAATGTAGAAAATGGCTATTTCTCGACACTGGCGGGCAGACCTCATGCAAATATATCAGAGGGTTCTCGTATGGCTGAATCTAACTGCGCCGCAGTTGAACCATATACAAGCGAACGCTCCACCAAAAGCTGCAGAAAGCATCTTTAGGGCACCTCTGAAAACCTACCAAGACCGAGACGAATACAATTTTGATTTTG
>CAWVTP010000050.1:0-14174 GCA_963933035.1 uncultured Puniceicoccaceae bacterium
TAGAGTAATTTCAGCTGCATGGTTGTGTTCGTAAGTAAATTTTAATTTTTAAATATGATCGAGTGATGGATTCATTATAACACCCGACAGACAGTTTACATCGAGCTAGATATATCAAAGATTGCCATAAATACCGGTATAAGAATAGCAGAGGCCCCGATTGCCATTACGATCAGCATGATCGGAGGAATAATTTCAGGCAACAAGTCCGCATATTCTGAAACATCCGTTTCTCGTTCTTTGACAATATTGATAAGCGCACCATTCAAGTCGCCGGATTGTTGCCCTAGTTCCATTTGAGATGCAATAATAGCGCCCTCTCGTGCACCAATTAGGTGTTTCGCTTTCATAAAAGAAGCTGGCAAACTTAAACCATTGTTGATGCCCGTAGTTACTGCGCTATAAAAGTCCTTATATTGGCGATTTTCGCATAACTTCTGTACAACTGGCAAGGCATCCGAGTCCGTCTTATTCGACCGCAAAAACATACTTAGGGCTGACAATGACCTGGCCAAATACATCTTATGCAGCATGGTTCCGATGACTGGCAATTTTAGAATTCCCTTCTGAAATGAATCCTTGGCCAAAACTTTTTTATAGCTCAGAATTATGAGTATGGCGCATATGATTGGGATGGGCACAAAGTAGTACCAAAAGGTCTGCATAAACAACGTTATCCCGTACAGTATCGAAATGTAGGCCGGCAACGATTGCGTCATCCCGATGAAATTCCCCAACAGGTCTGGCACTAACTTGAAAATCAACAAAGACCCAAGCAACAAACCAATGCTCAATGCTATGGTGGGATACATCGCGGCCTTCTTGATCTTGCGATTCACTGATAGCCATTCCTCACACTGATCTGCCAAAATTGTAAGCGTTTGCTGCAGATTTCCGGTATCATCGCCCGTCTTGACCATATAAATGTCGTACTGTGAAAATGACTCAGGAAAACGGCCCAATGCGTCACTCAACGATTGTAGGCCCTCTCGTGACATCATGTTGCCAATCGAAACACATAAACCCTTTCCAATTGGACTTTTTATGGAGGCAGCAATCATAGGAAGCGCATCTATGAGGTGGCGACCCTTATTGTTCCGAATGAAGTCAGCAACCCCTCGATAAAAGACAATCTTATCTTTTAGTGGCACCTTTTTCTTGATCAGCGCAAATCGGCATTTGACTTCAAAGTCCGACATTTTGACTTTCTTGATCAAATCATCTGGATCCAATCTGAACAGATTGGCGCCCTCCTGTTCTTTATCAGCAATGATGCTTTCATATCGGCGTTTACCAGACAGATCCCTAATCTCGAATTTGTAATATTTCATCTTATCGATCCAATGAGGTCCAGTCCGTATTCCATCTGTTGACTTCCTCCAAAGTGCTCAGGCCTTGTTTCACCTTTTCCAATCCATTTTGGTAGAGAGAATTGACGCCTTCTTTTCGAAGGACTTCTTTTAGCTGGCGATTCATTTCGCTGAATCCTAGTCGCTCATGATCCATCACCAAGTTTCTGACGTCCTCAGTAAACGGTAAGAGTTCGACAATCATCAACCGTCCTTTATACCCTCCTGTGCAACGATCACAGCCAAATGGCTTATAAATAATAGTCGGTGGACTGATGCCAGCATCCTCAAACTGTTTCTTTTGGCGAGCCGTAATCTCAGACTTTTTCTTGCATTTTGGACACAAGGTTCTGATCAAACGCTGCCCTTGGATAACACGTATGGAGTCAGAAAGCAGGTCAGCATCAATCCCCATATTCAAAAGCCTCGGAATTGCGCCAATTGCGGTATTGGTATGCAAAGAAGTAAAAATCAAGTGCCCGGTGAGCGCCGCTTGCACTGCGAGTGTCGCCTCGTTTTTTTCCCGAATTTCCCCGACTAAAATCACTTCCGGATCGAAGCGCAGAGCTGGCTTTAAGAAATTCGTAAAGCTCAACTCATCGCGCTTACCCACATCCGATTGATTGATCCCAGGAATTAATTTTTCAATGGGGCTCTCGGCCGCAAGAATCTTTACGTCCGGTCTATTAATATGATTGAGAGCTGCGTACAAGGTGGTCGTTTTCCCTGAGCCAGTCGGTCCCGTAATGATATTAATCCCATCGGGTCTTTCGATTGCTGCTTTAAATATTGTGAGATCACGATTCTCAAATCCGATCTTTTCTAAGGACAAGTCCCCAACCGTGGATAGATTTTGAGATAGTCGAATGGTTATATTTTGTTCGAAGATCGCATTATTATTATTGCATGGCAGAGCTTGCACACGACCGGTCCATTCACCATGCTCTGTGTGGTGAATCATAATAGAACCATCATCGGGTATTGCCTTGTCGGAATCTAGGCCCGCGTAGCTCTTGAGGACTCCATTCAGTTTAGAGATGATTGCTAGCGGTAATTCTAGGATTTTCTTTAGTTTCGCATCCACCCGAATACGAATGATACACATCCTGAGCTTGGAAGTGGACTCATATTGTTCGATGTGAATGTCAGATGCGCCCTGTGTTATCGCGACATTAAATAGATAGCAGAGCGTCAGATAAGGGGCAGTCAGGTTCTCTCGATTTATGATTGATGAGCGCAATGGAATTTTAGGGGTCCGTTTTTCTATAATGTTTCTCGAAATTGTTCCAGCATCCCTAAAAAATTCGGAAGCATAATGGGCTGGGTTTACGTAGAAGACCTTCTCAGAGCTAAGATTTTGATCCGACTCACTTGACAACATCTCAAACAGCTCCTGATCGGCACCCGTCATATTCGCCAGATTGGGGTCGATAACAGACGGAGATAATTTACCAGCCAAATCAGAAAAGCCATTCAGCCATGCTACAGGACATGGGATAAGGAAAAAATCTTTGTGCTTATGATCGACAGATCGTGAATGGAAAAAATCTTCCACCTCCCCAATGCTACTATCCTGATCAACCAAAGAAACCACCAAGCGATCACTCTTGAAAACGGTCACCAAGCCCCACCTTTGGCGATCCTTTATATCGATCACCTCAGAAGTCCCCGACAAACTCGCACTTAAATTAATAGGGAAAACTTGATCCCCCTTAAGATGGCTCAGCATCATATTTGCGATCACGAAATCGGAGCCCTCCCCTTGAAGGTCGTCAGGGTCACCCCGCAAAATAAGTTCTAGTGCGTCCGTGAGGTCTTTATCCAATAGCATGCAATCTGAGCAGAATTGAACACACTCCTCAACTGCTGGTCCTTCTAGTTTAAGAAATTCATGGATTGCGCCTGGCTTGTTAAATAAAACAGATTTCAGTGCCTCAAAGTTGGCTACTTTCAAATAATCAGAGAACTGAACGAACAATTCATCATAGACTTGTTCGCTAACAATTACGCGCATGCCCAATGCATGCGGCAAAGGATTTGGTTGCGCTAGATCCGTCCCTCCAAGCACAAAGATGCCCCCAATGCGCCCGACTGGGATAAAGGGGGGCTTATCGATCAGTCCCTCACTTGAGGCTGTTTTTATTTGCTCAAGATAAGGAATCTCCTGACAGCCGTATTGGTGAAAGTAGCTAACGAAAAGACTAAAGTCTGACTTGGTCGGGCGCCCTCTTAAATCTAAGGGAAAGGCCTGCTGCTTTAATAAATCACGGGCGCTGGCCTTATCGAGTTCTTCTAATCGAATCATTTTGCGAAAAATTGAGGAAGTTCTACCACGAATTCATATGGATCCGAAGCCGGTGTAATATCTGGCAAAATGACGGGAATGATGCGCAGCAATAAAGCATCTTCAGTGATGTTCTTAATGTAAATACGCGCATCGCTGATCGGCGAATAACTCGTTGTCTCATTGTAAAAAAGCACCTCAGATCCGATCTTAAAAAATTCACCATGAATGCCCACCCCTCCAATTGAATCGGCAGTCGGATGCATCACCACATCAATGGGGCATTGGAAATTTTCATTCTCATTTTGGGCAGACCCATTAAAGTATTCCATAACCCGCGTATTTAGGGTGGAATAATCCACCTCATCTGGAACGACTATCGGCCGTTCGCGCATAAAAGGGTTGCGATCTGATTCGCTCAAAGGGATCGACAAGAATCGGCCTGGCATCAAATTGAACAGATTTTCAACCACCAATACGTCACCCTGCTGGCCCGGCAGCTGACAAATCAATAAGATAGACAAAACTATAAACTGTTTAAATTTCATTTCGTTCTAGTGGAGTTTAGTAGACTTATAAAACGTAGCCCAGATGCAGTGCACATTAATTTTCTGAGCCGTTTAGATCTGGAATGGATGGATAAACAACCTGAAAACTGGCAGAGACGGTATCGCTGCGCTCGTAGCTTATTTCTAACTGTCCCATCGGGGCATTCGGCAACTTATCTTGGATGGAATTGATGAACTTAATGATGGATTTATAGGGACCACTCACGCTACTTTTTTCAATGATATCGATCGCTATCTCTCCGTCTCCAAAGAACATACTACCCGGTCTCTGGGCTTCACTTCTCACTGCGATTCCATGCGAAATTGCCAGGTCATTAATTATTTTGTTGGCCGAACTAGCACTACTTTGCCCCTTACTTTGCCATGAGGAAACAAAGTCCTGAATCCTATCCTTCCCCTCATTCAGACGCTGGACCTCCCGGTTCTGCCGCTTATATTCACGCTCTTTCTTATCATTTTCCAAGCGCGCCGCTTCATATTGGTCGCCTTTTTCAGAGTAATTCGAAACGGCCAAGTTAATGGCAAATACGGATAGCCCAACAAAAATGAGTATCTCGACCACCCAGTAGTAATTTTTTTTAATTTTGTTTTCTTTCTTCACGACTAGATTCTGTTTCTGTATAGGGCACCCAAGTCTGTATTTTTGCCATCAAGAATGCCACCTTGATTGATAAAAACGCCCTTATAGGTATGCAGCGTCCCTTGGGGGTCCGGTAGTTGAGCACCGGTGCGTTTAAAATTATTCCTATCAAAGTAAGCCTCGATATCCAAAATATGTTTCCGAACATCCGATTCATTACCCTCAATTTGAAGCTGTACGTCTAATAGCCGCTTACTAAAATCGTACTCCATATTGATATTGTTATAGATGACCTTTGCTGGAGCCATCTTTAGAATAGATACTGTATGATTCTGAATACTGGGATTTAAAGATACCCAATCATAGATTATTTTGGCCTGTCGCTTTAATTCCAATGGTTTCTTGGCCGCCTCCTTGGCCTCCTGAATTGCGTTTTCATTCCTTGCAATGCTTTGCTTCAACTGGTCCATCCCAGAAAATTGAATGCGACCATAAATATGCAGGCCAATAAATAGCAACGCTGCTAGCCCGATGGCCGAATAGAGCAATTTTCTTAAAAGTAAAAATTTGGAAGGCAAATGTTCTAAAAAGACTTTTTTCTGAAAATTGATGTCATGCGTCGGCTCAAATGATTGGGCATCCGCTGCCTGAAGATCAAAAGTAGAATGCATGATCGGATAATTAGAAAATAATATTTCCGACTCCTGATAATGAGATTTAAAAAAGTCTTTCAGTTCATGGCCAAACGAGGAAATCACTAAGGCCCGTTCGCACGGGGCGTCCTCGCAGTTACGAAAGCCACCATTGCCATTTATGAATGAATCCCAAGTATCCTTGATGCCAAAATTTTTCGTGTCCACTTCTGTCGACAAACCTGATCGAGCACGAAAACTCCCTTTTGCAAATGACCATTTACCCGACCGTACTTTAAGTGCGATCGCATTACTTCGATCACTGATGAAAAGATCGCAATTATCGATTGCTTGCGTCTGTATATACAAACTAGCTCGTCGCAATAAGGCGGCTATAGAGAAGTCGACCTTAATTAAATTTAGATCATTGTGAATTAACAATTCATTAAACTCACGCAATCCGAATCCCGAAACGTTTGCCTCAAAAAGGATCGACTGCTTCACGCTCTCATCCGGATGACTGTACAAGCTGATTGCACTGCCGTCATTGATAGGCTGATAAGTTGCTTTCACCAATGCTTCTGGGATCAAATCAGATTGGTCATCTGGCAAGCGATCCATTTCATCATGCGTAATTAAATCCCTGAGTTCCTCTACATCGGATGAGAATCTAAAGTCGTCAACTTTTGAGGCATTGACATCATGGTCCACTGTAACAACGACATGTTTGATACCGTGTTTGCGTATAAAAGGCAAAATAACTGAATCAAAGCCTTCATTCGCCAACGTACTATCACCGCTTATGGCCTTGAACTCTGTCTCACGGGTTTTGATAGACTCGTCGGAAATATCGACACAATTGAGTGTAAAATTGACCCCCGGCCGATAATGGATCAATAAAATGGGTTGATTGCCCGTGCGATCAAATGATAGAGGGACCAGCCAGTTATTAATGTCTGGGCGAAAGGCTGAACCCGTTAATAAGCCAAAAAAATTCTTCATGGTCGTGTTCTAGTATTGAATAAGCATGCTTTCATCGGACTCAGAGCTACCGTCAGGTTGCTCATCCATATCTGAGCGGCGCATAGCATTGCCAACCGCATTCCCATGTAGATGAAATTGGATTGTGGTTGGACCATTAATAATGTCTGGGGAGCCGATGCTCGAATCATCAAATTTCACTTTTTCAATATTAAGGTTAAAGGTCTGAAAACTATCGTTGGAAAAATATGGGTTCGTAACAATAACCCGTGCACTTATTATAGCACTCCCGGAGCTCAACTGTGACTTGGTCGGCAAAAAGGGATTGTTATAAAAGATGTCTGCTGTGGTCGGTAGACGATTCTCATAGTTATAACGGATGTATCCAAAGTCCGGATGTGTGTTATGCGAGAGAACGATGCGGTTGGTATTATTTTCAATATCGGTCACCGTAACTCCATTGCCACCGCTCGACTCTCGCGACATTGTCACCACTAGTGGAGCACTGTAGAATTCAACATGAATCACCGCAGAATCGCCATGAATCGGATCAGGGTGGATTGCTTTGATACTAAATTTATCGGGAATCGTAAGCCCACCGGATACTCCAGCCACTACGGTGGCACCATTCCACTCTAAAGAACTACTCGTAGGCACACTGCCATCTGTAGTATAATAATAGCGAGTGCCGCTCGGATTATCTGTTGGAATGCTTACGAAATTGTTGATAGGAAACCAGGCCGGATTGATAATTCCGGAATAATTTACAGATGGGGCGCTTACAGCGCCCGGAAGCGAGGCAGCATTTCCAGATGTCGCAATCTTCATTCCCATGGCACTTGTCCCATCAATATTTGAGGCCCGAGTCATCTCAATAACAGTTGCACGGCCCGGTGCACTGTGGCTGGCATACTCAATATTTAATGGTTTAACCCCAAAAAGTTCACGTTCATGCCCATTTAACATCGACAAGTCATCTGATTCTAGGCCTCTAGCAATATTGCTTCGTTTGATCGAATCACTCACATATTCCAATTTTTTGTTGGTTGTTGTAATTTGACTACGAACGTGAGCTTTCGATAATTCAAGAACTCCGCCAGTTGCAACCGAAATGATGACCGCGGCCGCCATTAGCTCAATCAGAGTAAACGCCGATGACTTATCTACAGGACGTTTTTTATGTAATATCCGACTAAACAATGACATAATAAAGTATTTCTGAAATTAATGGAGCCATTAGTCAATAGAGACGACAGTATAGAAAGGCGCATACGGTAAAAACTTTATTTTATCTGAATAGGACATACTTCCCATTATAGCAGAAGACGTCGCCGTGTAAGTTGATGAATTAATGTCCACCGCTAACAATCCATTTAAGTGCAGTGCATCAATCTCGGAACGATCATCCAAGAAGTACATCCCTGAGACGCCTAGAAGTGCAGTCGCTTGGTGCCGAACCTCCACTCCCATCGCATACAATAATATGGGCCGTTCGCTTTCAATTTCTAACTGGGTCCGCACAAATGGTTGCGAATAATTACGAATGACTAGCGGGAAAGGATCATCGGAAGCATTGCCCCCAACGATGCGGATAGTGTTGGCCCCCTCATAGTCAAGTATCATATAGGGCGCACTCAAACTACCAATGGAGGACAGATCGATCTCAAGGGTGCCATTGAGAGCTCCCCCGCTATACGTCGTACCTGTTAATAATGCACTATTATCGCTGGTAAAGTTATATATTAAATTGTCCGAATTAGAGGCATTAAAAAGATCAGACTGATAAAAGGGACCCATCAAGTACTCAAACGTGTTCCAAAGCAAAGAAACTTGATCTCGATAATACCATGGCAAACAGTTGTCGCCAGTGTAAACGTCGGGACTCGTAGTATCGTCACTGGCAGCTGTTTTGGCATGCAAGGCAGCAACTTCAAGCCCCATATCTAGCATATTTGAAAGGTCGGAAGAATCCGTTAATGTTTGGGGTGGTGCATCAGGGATGCTGGATGAACTGGGCAAACCGTAAGCGAGCAAGTTGAAATTAAACAGGGGTAAGCGGCGGACCGATACTTGAAAGTCTAACTGCATATCTTTGTTTTCGAGATCTGTATAATCGACATCGATTGAGACCGTCCCGCTATAGTTCAAAGAACTGTCTAAATAAAATCCCCCCTTTAGAACAGCTGCATTTTGCGGATCAGAGGAAAGAAGTGCATCCCAACTATTGTTACTCAAAACCGCTGGCTGATAATTTGGGAAAAAAGTATCCGTAAAACCATCCAAGCCCGATAAAGTCCCACTCAACGAATTAATCGAAAACGTCACCTCTGCATTATTCAGTTCAGTCAATTTTGCTCCCAGTAAAGTATTCAGATCTGAGAGCGAAGCCCCCTCTGTCACCTCTGCAATTTCATAGCAATAGCGCTTGATCAAATATTTCAGATTTTCGCGTATTGTCATTGAATTGACGTTGCGCGCTTGTATCAACTGCGACTTCCGCATTTGACTTGTCGATATTAAGGTAGTGATTGCTAAGGTCACAACCAGCCCAGTCATGTATAATACGAAGGTCAGCGTGGCAAACCCTGCCTTTCTTTTATAGGGAAATCTCATACGTAAAACGGGATACGCGACTCAGCGAATCGGCATTATGATCAATCTTTTGGGGAGTTAACAAGGGATCGGGAAAAACAACGAAGACCGAATCCTGCTCAGTAATCCCCCATTTCGGATCGTAGCGATGCCAACGATGTTGCGCTCCAACCGATTTAACCAATGCATCATCACTAGCCAACACCGCCATGGAGTATGTCCTTTCAACGTAATTGAAGTCTGCAGACTCAAGCTTTACCTCATACACGTTGTAAGACTGAGATTTATAAACGCCACTCGACTTCAAGACAGTATAGATCGAGTGAACTGTATTCACACTACTAAGAAAAACTACCGAAAATTCTGCTTCGGGATACACTCGTTCAGTATTTGTATAGGAGGGAAATTTAGCACTGATTGCTTGAGCGAAATCATAACAGTTGTTTGGAAACCGCGGCAATGATAGACCCGTGTAACTACTGGCTGCCGATCCGACTGGCTTCAAGGGCAACCCAACCAGACTGGGATTAATGGGATTAAATCCCTGCCCACCGATCACATAAGCCCGGGCTTGATTCTCTAAGTCTTTGACAAATGCCAGCTGGATGAGTTTCGCATCCTGACTGGCCACATAGCTGGGCGCCAATGGATACGTATCTGTTAGGCGAATGTATTCTGGCTTAAAGTCTTCACTCAATGAAAATGCGATTCGATACACGCCTGCTACCAGTACCATCATCATAACGGCGGCAAAGAGTACTTCTATCAGCGTAAAACCGCTTTTTTTGTTAGGTCCCATTACTTCAAGTCTTTGATAGAATCGATCTCGTACAGTGGAATATGGGTAAACCCACTCCCATTCCATTTTGCGATGTAGGTTTGATCATAGACGCCATCTACATTCGAGCCGCTTTGCAGATAAAGCCCATTTCCACTTAGGTCGGAAAATCTCAACCACCTATTCGTGGAATGAAATGAAAATTTATGCGAATTGTCAGTGTTATTGGCATACGTTGGATAGGAAGGTAAATCGAGCCGCCCATTATCACAGATGACTAACCAAGACAAATAACTACTGGGTACTGGATTAACCTCTTCCAAGTATAGTTTGAATGCATTATCACACGCATGGGCTAATGCCAAAAATTCTCGATATTCAGAGTCTGTTCGAATCTTCTGATAAGACTTTGCTACCAGGCCTGTCAGTATGCCTATGACCACAATGGTGATCATTATTTCAATTAGAGTAAATGCACGCTTACTTTTCATAAATTTCTACCAATTAGGCATTTCGGTGGGCTTGGTTACATCGCTGGCTGAAACGGCCACGTCACCGCCTACGACTGGGTCATAGATCACCTGATATTCTCCGGAAATTATGGCTGTCGTGGGTGGAAGATAACGAATTCTCGAATCATTGACAACGATAAGACTTGCACCAGATGGAGCCCCCTCCCAACGCCCACCTCCATTTAGAATGTCGATCTTTGCAGCGCTGGATGCCGCATTGTAAGTACTCACATCTGCTATACTTGCTTGACTATACCAATCGATATAGGCCCCTTGCAGCATTTTGAGCGTATGTTCTTCCTTGACCGAATCATTTTTCTTCCCAATCCGCCTCAAATTTGGACCCAAGAATGACGCAATGAGTGCAATCAAGCTAACAACAACCAACACCTCCAATAAACTGAAGCCTTTAGAACTATATTTTAGGGACTTTACTTTCATTATTTTTGACACCTTGCGTACGGAAGTAATCCAAAAGAGCGGATGGGTTTAGGCAGGCTGCCATCGCGTCTGGATCATCTATGAGATCCAAGTTAATCGACAGAATGTGCTGAGACCAGGCCTCAACAAAGGAATAAATATCGCGTCCAGACCAACCCTGACTTTCGTGAGCAAGAGAGAACACGACTTTCTTGAAATCTTGGTTGCTCTGATGATCATTTGGGCGAACAAAGCGAGCGCCTGCCTTCCAAAACATGCGAGCCCGATCTTTTGTTTCCGGTAGCGGCACTTCTATCTTTTTGTTAAATCGCGACAGGATAGCCGAATCAATGCGATCTAAGTGGTTCGTGGCCGCCAGCACAAATAGATCGGCATCATGGGATTTTACACCATCCATTTCTTGCAGCATTTGAGTCACAATTTCGTCCGTATATTGATCGGTATGCCCTCCAGTCCGATCGGCAGCCAGGGCTTCAATTTCATCAATAAAGAGAATGCAGGGAGATTTGGAGCGTGCATTCAAAAACAGCTTTTTAACATTTTCCGCAGAATGTCCCAGATAGGATCCCTTAATCTCGGCGGCGCTGGCTGCCACGAAATTCGTGTTTGCCTCATTTGCCAAGGTTCGCGCAATCTCGGTTTTACCCGTACCAGGCGGGCCATACAATACAGCACTCCGCGGGATCGAAAAGCCCGCCTTGCGCACATTCTCACTGTTGCCAATGATTTTAGACATCCGGATCAGCTCATCATGCAGACCTTCTGGCAGAACGAGGTTTTTCCAGCTGGACTTTTTGCTTACTTGAACGCCTCGCTCTGCTTTGAACTTTTTGAGCTCATCGAAGAAGCACGCAAATGTGCGGGCTTGCTTATACGCAACAACCGACCGATCCACCAATTGCTCTAATTGCAAATAGCTTAACCCATTCGTCTGCTCCAAAAATGCTTTATAGTCCTCATGATAAACTGCAGCGCCAATCATACTTTTTGTGTAATTGATGCGATGCGTGATAAACAGAAGTCGTTGATCATAATCTGGCTTTTTTAGATCCACAAAATAAGTGATGCGGTCTCGTAACGCTTCTGGCAGACTGGCGCGGCTTTTGGCACTAAAGAAAACAATACCCGGACCAGTCGACGCAGTCCCGTTTAATTCATCGATTATACTAGAAAGGAGTGTACCCGAACGATCCGAATCTTGCAAGGAGTCAATATTATCAAGATAGAGAGAACGAGACAGCATGCCCCCAGAACTCGAATTCGAACGTACGCGTCGGAAAATGTCAGCTACTTGTTCAGGCGTGGCCCCATTAAGCGAAAGGACGCTCTTGATTCCAAAAAACATCGGCACAAATGATTTTCCCGTACCGCTCTCACCGGTCACACAAATAGCAATCTGTCCCAATTTGCCCATCTTTGACAATTCTCGCAGCTTTTTCTTAAGGGCATCTCCTCCAATAAAGCACTTGGGAACTTCACTTTCAGTCTCTCGGAACTGGTAAAAATTGGCATCATTTGGATCCACAACAAGCTTTCTAGCATACAGGTCAGAATGAATTGCTTTAGTTGGCGTCCCCGCCTTAGCGGTCGACTGCGCGGACGGACGCTCTTCCTGGTGCTTGGGTACCCGAACTTCTTGGACTGGTTTTTCAGTTTTCACTCGTTCTACAGTTACAAACTGGCCATTCGTCTGGCTCCTTAAATAAGAACGAATCGCTTTGGTTTGTGAAAAATAATCATTGAGGGCTTCGATAAAAACATGGCGATGACGCAAAGCCTTGCCCACAGTTCGACCAATATTTCGAGCATGGGAAAAACTAAACAAAACGCATTTTCCATCTGAGGGCTTCACTTGAGAAAACGATTTGAAAATGACCTGGAATTCGCCACCCGGTGCCCACAGGATACGCGCATGCGCATTCCCCTCTTTGCCGCCCCCCTTGCTGCACATAACCATAATCGGAGTCCCCTCACGAAACAGAACGCTCCCATCGGAAAAGAATGCCTCATCCAAATGTGTCACGTTATTATGCAAAAGATCGTAGATTGCGGCAAACAGGTCCCCATTTTTGTCGCGAGCAATGACACCCGGGTACAGGTCGACGTCATCGCCCCGGCAAAAAGCACTGTGCACGATGGGAGCTGTCAAGCGATCGCGAAAAAGCAAAAGCAGGATAGAAATGGTTCCAAGGTAGGCCCACAATAATTGGACGGTACTACAATAAGCAATCAGACCTGAAAATATGGCCATTGGCCACAACCATGGAACAATACGAAGCTTCCCTTCTACTCGATAGTGCCCATAAATTAAGCCCCCAAATATGGAGCCTCCATAGTACCGATCAGGTGGAATGCGACCAATTTCACGATTGATCACTTCATGGGCCGAGTCCAAACGGGCACCATGTTCTAACCTAAAGCGAGCGCTGTCGAAAGTGCGCGAACCGCTTTGCTTAACAGCTTGATCAGAGTGTAATACCTTCATCTTTATTTAAAAAATTCAAAATACGAAAATGCTCCGATACCCAGCGCACCGAGCACCCATTTAAGCAGCCGCAATTTAATCCAAAAGAATAGCGTGCTTATGAATGACTTCGCTACCCAATAAGCTCCCCCAAAAACCATAAAGATAGAAACCAGCACTATAACTTGGCTTTGACTTATATTAATATTTTCGAACATGATTTATAGCTACGAAAAAGAAATGTGTGTTATAATACTCCTATGTCGCAAAACCTAGCAGAAAACGAAGAAGCCATTTTTCAAGATTTGAGAACCAAGGGTGTACTGCCTGATAACATTTTGTTGGAATATTCGGAAAATGGAGAAAGTAAAGGTTTGGTACAAACTATTATAGCACACCATGATCGCATCAATCCAAAAGCCTGGTTGCTGTGGCAACTAAAACAAGGGATGCATTACATTGGTCGGCATGAATTAACCGCTTCCTTTATTCGCTCATTAAAGCTTTCGAGCACTCAACGATTAAATCTAAAAACGAATTGTTTATATCCAACGCGTCTGGAAAACGGCGTCCTATGGTTGTCCTCCCTAAGAGTTCAACAAAACGTAGACAAAATCCGGGCTAACTATTTTTCTCAGGTTCATTTCAGTCAGATTCAATTCTGCGCAATTGATCTTGATCAACTAAAAGAAATCGATAGGCTCATCTACGATGGATTCATTCAGGGATAGTAAAATCGGGGAAGATTTCATCGAAATGAGCTTACAAGAAGCCATCGAATTTGCTGCCCCACAATTCGAAATCTCAAATCCTGAATTTGATTTCTCACAAGTGCATTCTGCTGCCAGCCGACAACTAGAACTGGTAAAGGCGACCAAGAATCTGGATGAAACCTTAGCACAAGATATCGATAGGTCCAAGGATCTTGGCATCGAGATTTGAGCAAACTTAACGCCGCAACCCTCTTTCTTTAGGTGGAGGTTAGGCGTCCG
>CAWVTP010000051.1:0-14003 GCA_963933035.1 uncultured Puniceicoccaceae bacterium
TGAGCACATTTCTAATGCGATGCATTAGAAATGTGCCTAGTGTAAGGGAACTTACCATCATAACTCTAATGCTCAAAAAATCCGTTTGCATAGTTTGGGTTAAACTACAGGCTTAATTCTAATTGATCTTCACCTTTGAGTGACCAGGCATCATAGCCCATTCTTCGTAAACTAGCGGCAAATTCTTGCTGGTAGCCGTGAGTGGTGTAGATCTTTTTCGGAGCCACGCGTGAGACCAATTCCAATAAGTCGGGGTAGTCAGCGTGATCCGACAATGGCATCACAGTGTCGACTTTGCGCCGGTAGGGAGCACTGGCCTCAATGCCCCAGCCACTTAGTAGGGCGGTCGTATAGGCCTTGGGACGTTTGACAGCCTTGTAAGCAGCTGGGGGCATCAGCAGAATGCCGGGAGCGCCATCAGCGGGTTCGATGTTCTGTGTCGCTGGAAGCTCATGGCCAAATTGCTGGTAGACCTGATTGACTTTTGCGATGCTGGGATGCAGATAGATGGGTTCCGATCTTGTCTTCAAGTAAGCGAGTGCTTCTTGGGCTTTACCGAGAGAGTAGGCTAGCAAAATCGGAGTCTTTTTTGAGCGGAATGCCTGATCGCAAAATTGATGAATTTGACTTGCAATTTGCGCGTTATTTGGGAATCGGAATTTGGGAAGTCCAAAAGTTGTTTCCATGATTAAATAATCGGCTTGGGGGATTTTGATGGCCTCACAGCAGCGATTCTCTCGAAGCTTAAAGTCTCCCGTATAAAGCCAGCGTTCTTTTTTATGCTCAATCAATACCATTGATGAGCCGAGTACATGCCCTGCAGGATACAGGCTTATGGCATAATCTTCCCTATGATGCCAACAACCATAGGGTAATTCAAGGTAAGATTTGGCATAATGAGTTCCGAAACGACAGCGAATCAGCGCCGCCGTCTCAGGTGTGGCCAATATGTTGGCATGTTGGGAAACATGGTCCGCATGCGCATGCGAACATATAGCAAAACCCTTCGGCTTGCTGGCATCTATCCAGAGGTCGATTTTTTTTAAGTAAATGCCGTATTTGTACTGCGGGTCTAACAATTTTTGGGAATGAGCCCTAATCGCAATGTCGTCCATCGGAACTAGCTCCAAATATTTACACTTGTTTTACGGATTTAACGAACATAAAAGTGGTGATTTGTGCGAAAATTCATTAGGATCAAAATTTAGTGCATCTTTAGTTTGGTCGCCATCAAGTAAACAATCTATCGCTAATAAGAGTTAAAATTTTACAGTCTTCGATTAAAATGTCAAAATCATCACTGATATCAGATAGTTCGTTTGAGGCAAAAACGTGTTTGAATGTGGGGGATTCGTTGCGAAATGATTTTCATAACGAAAATTTTAATCTAGAAACTTTGCATTTTATTGTCGATTCGGGGTTGGGCGTTTTGAATTGCAGTGAGTCGGTGCAGCGCGTATTTAGGACGGATCTGGATGCGGTTTTAGGAGCTAATTTTAGAGATTTTTTGGCCGAGGTCCATTCCGATTGGAGTTCAAAGCTGCCGTATCACCCCAACGAAATTTTAAATGGGGGCTATCACCTACCGTGGGCTAGCTTTGACCAAGCAAATTTTGGCTGGAATGTGAGCTCGGTGGCGATTGATTCGGATGCAAATGATGTTTTTGCGATTGTGTTCGTTCCTGGTCCGGCTCCGGAAATGCTTTCGCATGCGACGGAGGAGGGGATTACGCGTTCGATGGCGCAGTCTATGCAAAAGTTATTTCATCGCGTCCAACAATCTGATGCGCGCTTTCATGCGTTCATGCGCTTGCTGCCCGGAGTGGCGTTTGTTCAAAATGCAGATTTGGCTTTTAGTTACAAAGGCTCCGAGTTGCAGTCGCTGCTCGGGGGCGAAGATTTTCACAGCCTCGACAGGGTGTCATGGTGTGACTGGCTTCACCCAGATGATGAGCTTGCCTTCAAGGGGTTTATTCAACGTTTCGAGCAAGCGCGTAAGCCCATGAGTATACGCTTTCGATTGTTACTGCCATTAGCGAATAAGACCTTACATTTGATGGAGATTCGCTATCCAGTGCGTTCCGTTGATGGGCTCATTAGCGGTTACGAAGGCTTGTGGCTTGATCTGACGCCACAGGAACTCGCCGAAAAACGGATGCAGGAAGCGGCGTGGAAAGAAAGTCTCAATGAGGTTTCAAGTAGTTTGACGCACGACTTTAATAATATTCTTACGGGCATTATTAATTTAGCAGATCTCATGCGCCCGGAATATAATCGGGCGCAACCTGTAGGCGACTCATCTAACATGGACATTCTCTGGGAAAGTGCCAAACGGGCTAAAGATATCGTTCAACGAATCGTTTCGTTGAATCGCACTCAGTGTGGAACTGTTGAGTTGATGGATCTTAAAAAATTGTTGCAACATGAGTATGAGCTGATTCGTATCGTTTTGCCCCGAGATATCAAATTGACGATGGAGTTAGCCGATGCAGAAATGCCGGTGCGAATTGATAAAGTTGTTTTGTGTCGAATATTGCTGAACTTTGCCACCAATGCCCGCGATGCCATTGCGCGCAAGGGGCAGGTGATTGTTGGCTTAAGGCGAGTCGACTTTGCCAGCTATAATCGTGATGACCTATTTAGCTCTATTTGTCCAGTTGAGGGCGATGGGGTAGAGCTGATATTCTCAGATTCAGGTCATGGGATTGAGGCCCAGAACTTAGATCGTATATTTTGCCCTTATTTCTCGACAAAGGTCGGGAATCGTAATAGCGGGAGTGGTTTGGGCTTGTCCAGCATTAGCCGTTATGCGAAGGAAAATGGATTTGACTTTGGCGTTCGCTCTACTGTTGGAGAGGGGACGGAAATGATATTGTTAATACCAGTGGAACAAATGGAGTCACGTCTGCCGCAAAATGCAGGCAGTCAGCAACAAGATTTTTTAACGACCGCCCCCCCCGACATTTCGTGGATATTTGGTATGCGCGCTGCTTCCAATGATTTTGTATTTAATTTGAAGCTGGAGTTAGATCTGGATCAAAATAAATTATCAAGTTTTCATTGTATCCAAAACGAGGACCAAGATTTTGATTTGAATCTCATGCCGCTCCTTGCGTCTGAAGGGCTGTTGATTTTAATTTTTCGTTTGGAGGCTAAGGAAGCTTTAAGTTTCCAAAACAAAAAATTACTCACAAAATACAATGGTATTGGCTGTCGTTTTGCCCTCGTCGATGCCATCGATCTCAATGCTTACCGCGAACGTTACGATGCTTATTTTGATGAATTTATTGTAATGGGCCGAACTTTGGCAATGGATGCGCGTAAAATTCGTAGGCGGGTCCGTCATAGTGCTTTATTTAAGGCGCGCCAATTAGATTGAAAACGCAAAGTGAACAGGAGAGTATGAAATTTTTATTGTATATAATGTTATTAACTTCGTGCACATTTTTTGTGTGCTGTACCAGTCCACGCATAGAGTGGGCCATGCGCGATAATCCTGTGGGCATTCCGTTTAGCCCCAACAATGTATACAGTGCCGATGCTCTACCAAAGGGGCTCCGGCGAGTTTTATTTATGCCTGTGAAAAGTGAGCGTGTTAGCTCGAAAGAATTGGCGCGCTTGACAGAGGTCTTTTTGTCGGAGTTGCGTCGATCGGAGCGTTTTTCGGTTGTTGAAGCGGCTCCCACGCAACAGCTTATTCAGGCGAACAAGGATGCGACACTTGATCTGAATCAATTATCAGTGCTAGCGGATCAATACGATGTCCAGGGGATTTTGCAATTGGAAGTGACGCACTTGAGGGCATATAAACCGCTGCATCTAGGAGTGAAGGCTCGTTTGTTTACGCTCGATCCGGAAAACCTTCAAGTTTTATGGGCACTAGATTCTTTATTTGATGCGGGGCAGGATTCTGTTGCCTTAGGGGCAAGAATGCATGCACAAAGTTATAGTCAGCAGGTCTTTCCCTTGTCGAGTAGCTATACAAACTTGAACGTGCCCAGTCGATTTGCTGCTTATGTCGCCTACACTATTTTTAATACTTTGCCTAAAATTTAACTAATAATTAACCGAATCCAATCTTGTATTTATTTTTACCTTAGGCATTATCAAATAATTGTTGATGACATTAACTGACATATGTAAAAAAGCGCAGGAAATTCCTGCATCGCCTGCTATTTTGCCGGTTTGCTTGAAGCTCTTGGGTGATGAGGATGCATCTTTGCAGGAGCTGAGCGATGTCGTAAAGCAGGACATCGGATTGAGTGCTTCGGTGTTAAAGTTGGCAAATTCTGCAGCACTTGGCGGTGAAGTTTCATTCTATAGTCTGGATGACGCTATTTTTAGATTAGGTTTCAGCCTCACTTATAATTTGGTTGTGACGGCTGCTGGTGGACGGTGGAATAATATTAGCGTAGAGGGGTATTCTTGGACGCCCGGAGATTTTTTTCGACATAGCCTGACGGTGGCGGTATCCGCTCAGAAGATAGCGAAAGCACTAGAAATATGTGATGCTGATTTAGCCTACACTGCTGGGCTGATGCATGAGTCGGGTAAGTTGGCCTTAGCATATGCCTGCCCTGCGGCAATTAATCAGGCGCGGGTCATCGTCGATGAGCAAGCCTGTAACTGGCTTCAGGCGGAGGAAATGGTTTTAGGATTTAATCATACCCAAATTTCTCGGGAGTTGTTGGGGGGGTGGAGCTTCCCTGAGTCTCTCTTACAAGTGGCGGCTCACTATGCAAAGCCCTCAGTGATTTCAGGCGAATTTCGTAGTCTCGTGGAGGTTGTTCATTTGGCCAAGCATATGGCGATACAAACTGGGATCGGTGTCGGAGAAGATGCATTCTGGTTAGAGGTGGACCAACCCGTTCTGATTCATCTCGCAGAAGATCGTGCAAATTTTGAGGATCTGTATGCGACGATTGTTGATGACGTGCGCAATCGGCTGCAGGGATCTATATTGACAGGGGTCCTCGCAATTTAATACGAATTTCTGCTAATCTTATCTATTCAATGCCCGTTATAGCTAACTATGCATATATCACCTGAAACCAATCCCATCAATCTAAGGCGACTGAGCCCGGCATCGACTGAGCCAGTCTCACCAAAACCCCATGCAGAGGCAGTATCTGTCGCAAAAGAAGCTGATTATTTTCGTCAGGGACTACTATCGGAGCTAACGCGTGAGCTTAAAAAGATTCCAGAAATTCGTAAAGATGTGGTGGCTTCTGCCGCTCGGGATATTAACTCAATTGATTTAACAGAATTAGGTAGTCGTTTGGCTTCTGAACTCAATCGTTCCGAACCAGCTGACTCGAAATAAACTATTAACCCCAGTTACACCACAATGACAAACGAATCAATGGTCTTCAATGAAGAAGAAGTTAAGTGTATGGTCGAAAGAGCACTTAAAGATGTTTTTAGTACGATGCTTTCGATGGAGATTAGCCTGGAAGAATGCATCACGATTGTTGGAGGGGAAAGTGCGCGTTCTCCTCTAAGCCAGTGCGACGGACCTTTAGTTATTGGCAATGTTGGTTTTGTCGGGGCGGTTTCTGGGATGGTTTATACAGCTATGACCGAGTCTTTGGCACGTCGCATTGCCATGACCATGCTTGGCATGTCGGAAGAAGAGCTGGTTGAAGAATATGACCTAGTAAATGACGTGATCGGTGAGTTGACCAATATGTCGTCCGGAGCGTTTAAAAATCAGCTCTGTGACCGTGGTTTTCAGTGTCGCTTATCAATTCCCTCTATCATTCGGGGCAAATACTTAGTTGTTGAGGCATCCGCCGCAGAGTTTCGCCAGATTTATGTTTTTGCTAATGGAGATGATTTGCTTACATTCGAGCTTCTCATGAAAAACGACGATACTGATGACGGACATCTCTAACCTTTAATTTTAGACAGACTAACGCATCCGTTTATCGTGTTAACCAATCACATATGAAAAGCAAAATACTTACCGTAGACGATTCTAGGACGGTACATATCCTAGTAAAAAAGGCCTTCAAGGACTGTGATGTGCAGATATTGCAGGCTAACAACGGAGTCGAAGGGCTTTCGGTTGCAGCAAAAGAATCACCCAATGTTATCTTGCTCGACATTACCATGCCCGTAATGGATGGAGTTGAAATGTTGACACGCTTGAAAGGGGATCCTGCACTCAAGCAAATTCCGGTCATCATGTTAACTGCGGAAGGTGGGCGCGAGGCTGTCATGAAGATTGCTAAAATTGGCATTCGCGATTATATGGTGAAACCCTTCAAGGATGATGTGCTGCTTGAAAAGGTTGGTCGTATTGTCGACTTGAATAAGAAAAGCGAAGACAAAACCATCCTGGATAAGGTTAGCTTACTGTTGGTGGAAGATAAGCCTGCGATTATTGATTCTATCAAAACGGGCCTAAGTCATTTGCCATGGGATTTTGTGACGGCCGAGAGTGCTGTTGAAGCTCTGAATTCATACAATGACAATAAATTCGACTTGGTTCTAATGAGCCTTTCACTTCCTCAAGACAGTGCATTTGAATTGATCAAACAGATGCAAAGTGTACGTAAAAAGACACCCATCGTCGGGATGGTTGTTAAAAGTGATGCGGATCGACAACACCGTGCAGTGCAAGCGGGATTTGATGCTACGATCACAAAGCCACTAGATCTTTCTGAGCTGGAGATGCGGGTTTGTCGCGCAATTGGAATTGATACATCACCGCGTTATTTTACTTTTGAGAAAACCCATATGCTTATTAAGTTGCCAAAAGGGGAATCTATGGCGCGCATTGGAGAGTTGCGCTCTGCACTCAATGCGAAAATTACAGAATCCGTCGATGCGGGTTACAGTCGGATTATTATAGATGGTAGCGGCATTGAAGAATTGGATGTGAATTTGATTAAATTGATTATTGATATTACCCATGCTGCTCATGACATGTCCCTCAGTTGCGCTATACTGGGTAATGATGTCATGAAAAACGAACGCGGAAGCTTTGAGGAGACCCAAAATTGGAAGATTTTCGACTCTGTTGAAGAAGCCGTTGCTAGTTAGGGCTTCATTTTTTGGATGACCTGAATGCCATTAATGTTCGCTAATTGATCCATTTAACTTAACACAAACCCAAATTCATATGTTGCCTATTGATATTTCGACTGAATTGCATCGTTTCATCGCCAATATTTCAGCTGAAACAGCATTTTTACATGCTGGAAGCGATGAGGGTATGATTCCTTTGTACAGTCTAACTAGCGAGCTTATTCCGATTTCAGATGGAGATGATTCGTTTAAGGCGGAAGTTGAACAATTATCAGAAGTCGTGGGAGGCCTGCTGGATCAAGGCGGAATTGCGACGGATGAATTGATTCTTAAGGTCGGACACTTTGTCGAAAAGCTACAAGTACTTGGTTCCTACTATGATAAAGGGGAAGCCCATGCATGGGAATCTATAACAGTTACAGTTAAAGAGGTGGTTGAGGAGGCTACCGATGAAGCCGCTGCTGAGGAGAATAATGAAAAGGATGACTCTAAGAATTTAAACGCCATTGCGAGTAACATAAACTTAGAGGAAATTGCTCAAGAGTCAGATGTTTTGCTTGAGTTGGACTTAGAGGGTTCTCGCGATGTGCTAGAAGAGTTTTATCAAGAGGCAGACGAGCATTTGGAGAGTATTGAGTCTGCCTTGTTGGACTTAGAGCAAGATCCAGAGGATCCAGATGCAATTCGTTCCATGTTTCGCTCATTTCATACCATCAAAGGTGTGGCGGGTTTCCTTGATATGACCCCAATTCGAATTTTGGCGCATGAGATTGAGACATTGATGGATTTAATGCGTTCAGGTGAAATCGAACTTAGTGTGGATTTGACTAGCCTAATTTTTGAGAGTCGCGATCGTTTTGTGACCCTCTTACAACAAGTTTACGAGGGCTTGAATGGCGGCAAGCAACCGAGTAAAGTGATTGCTGTTAGCGATTTGATCTACAAAGCCAAACTTGCAATTTTGGAAGTTCAGCAAGTTGATGCGCGGGCTAAGTCAGAAGATGCAGTTACCGAAGTCGAAAGTGTCGCGACGGGTCCCTCCGAAATTGCGGCGAGTTCAGTGGTTCAAACAGCGATAAATCCCGATCCTATTGATGCTCCTGTGCCAGTTGTGAAGCAAAAGAAAGTTGCGTCGACTTTACGCATGGACACAGATAAGCTGGATTCTGTGATCGAGGCTGTTGGTGAGCTTGTCATCGTGGAGAGTCAGCTACGTGAGAGTTTAGCCTCTGTTGTGCATACCAGTGCAAGTCGTATTGAAACTAATTTAAGGCAGTTGAGCCGTATCACGCGTGATCTCCAAAATAGTAGCTTATCGCTGAGGATGGTTTCCGTAAAGCCACTCTTTCAACGCATGCAGCGCTTGGCTAGAGATGTTGCGGCCAAATCAGGCAAGGTCATTAATTTCCGAGTCGAGGGCGAAGATACCGAAATGGATCGTACTGTGGTGGAGCAAATTAGTGATCCCCTCGTTCACATGATACGCAATTCGGTGGATCACGGCATCGAGGCGCCGGATAAACGGGTTGAAGCTGGGAAACACCATTCGGGTGAAATTGTGCTCAAAGCCTCCTACATTGGTGATAGTATTGTTCTTGAGTTAAAAGATGATGGTGCCGGGATTTCGACTGAAGCAGTGACCCAAAAGGCGATCGAACGTGGTTTAGCGCAACAGGGCGTAAGCTATACGCGTGAGGAGGTCATTAATTTTATATTCCAACCTGGGTTCTCAACTGCAGTCAAAGTATCAGACTTCTCTGGTCGAGGGGTGGGTCTAGATGTGGTGCGCTCCAATGTTCAACAGCTGCGTGGGCGCATTGATTTGGACTCGGTCGAAGGCGAAGGTTCGACTACGCGAATTTCGCTACCGTTGACCATGGCGATTATTGATGGTCTTTTGATTCGCTCTGGTGGAGAGCGTTACGTGATACCCGTTTCTTCGATTAACATGACATTGAAGCCGACCAAAACCCAACTCCACAATGTTCAAAATCGTGGTCAAGTGATTAAGCATCGTGATCAACTGTTTAGTTTAATGCACTTGGATGATTTCTTTGAGATTGAAGGAGAGCGTGCGGATACCCTCGACAGTATTGTGGTGATGATTGAAACAGATCAGTGTGATTATGGGTTGGTCGTGGATGAAATTCTGCACAAACAGGAGGTGGTCATTAAGCAATTGGGGGGTGGATCCAACACAGAAGGTGTATCTGGGGGTGCTATTTTGGGAGATGGAACAGTCGCGCTCATTTTAGATCCTGCGATCATGGCTGATCGAGTGAAGTCTGCGTCTGTGGCTTAGATCGATTCAAAGTTCGGCTAAGAGGGCTTGGAGTTCTGCAGCTGGATCCTCGTGTGACTGCTCAATCGCAAGTTGCAATGCTGTTTGAAGATGCGCTTTAGCTAGTTGGATATCATTTTGCTGTAGCCATGCCTTGCCCAGCAGTATGTGTGGAATCATCCAATCGCATCTGGCGGCAATACAGACTTTCAAATGTGGAATTGCCTGCTCATGTGCGCCCTCTTGGCAAAGCGCTTGGGCTAAGCTAAACCGAAATAGTAAGTTGTCCGGCTGCTGCTGCACTTTTTCTGTGAAGATTTTCGATTTTTTCATAGAGGAAATTGAGCTGCTTTTTATTCTACTAAGTCAATTGTTTTAGTATATCTTAGGCGATTTGGGACAGGCCATAAGTTAGCGCTATTCGAGTCTGCCCCATTTTTGAGGATACTTATTGCGCGTATCTTTCTAGTGTGATGTATTTTAAGTGCTTATATACAGTTCTTGCGGGTTCGACGCTCATGCTTTAAAAGTTCATCCCCATTGCTCGGGTGGTATCTATTCAGCCTCTAGTCTGATGCAGTCTAGCAGATGCCAGCAATTCGGAAAATGTTTTCCGTGTTATTTTGTAGCCATCGAAACCGACTTCAGGCGAGCGGGTGCTGTGCGGATCTACTTTACAGAATTGGGCTTCCAGATCGGGTAGCGTTAGGGCGAATGTGTTGTGCGCGGCACGCATGGCGGCACCGAGAGCAACCGATCCGTTCAGGCTGAGGCGTTGCACTTTTGCTTGGAAAATATCAGCAACAATTTGAGCGATCGCATTGTTTTGCGAAGCGCCACCCGTTAAGTAAATGACATCGGGTTGGAGCTGCATCCAATTGCTGCACAACTGCATATTTATAAATTGTCCTTCGACGCAGGCTCGGATGGCTTGCTGGCCCTCTCGCCAAGCTTCAAATGCAGTACTGCCTTGAAGCAGTGGAGACGGGAGCTTTATCTGAGGGCTGATCTCTGGGTGAAAGAAGGGTAGCATTAAGTTCCCCTCATTACCCGGACTGGTCTGGGATAGAGCTGCTGTGAATTGCTCCCAATCATAATTGAAGCGGTCTTTGACGGCTTCGCGGACCAGCGAGCCGTTGCTAAAGCATTGTAGTGACATGGATCCACCGAGTGGATTGCCAAAGACGTGGCCACAGCCATCGGGATCCGTTACGACTGCTGGCATGGCGGCAAAGAAGGTGTCGGAGGTGCCCAGCGAGATGACAACCTTTCCGGGCTGGCTCGCGCCCATGCCGACGAGACTACTTGGATTGTCGCCGGTGAAGACGCTGATCTCTGTCCCCAATTTAAATCCGTATTTATCAACAAAGTAGCGGCTGATTGACCCCGCAATATGATGGCCTGAAACCACTGATGGGAGTTTTTTGCGAAGCTTTGGTGCCGTTGCTGCGAGCAGTTCAGGGTCCCATTCCCAGCTATTTATATTTAGAAGATTCATACCCGCCCCGTCGCCGATATCGATCGGGGCGTCTTGGCCGCATAACACCGAGCAGAGAAAGGAACTCACTAAGTGAATGCGCTGCGTTTGTTTATAGGCCTGCGGGTGGGACTTGTAAAAACGACGAATTTGCGGCCCAGTGAAGCGTTCGATTGCGATGGAACCGGACTTGCGGCATACGACCGTATTTCCCCCCACCGCCTGGGCGATTTCTGTGCACTCAGCTTGGGTGGACGTATCCATCCAAATGGGCGCAGTGCTGCGTGATAGACAGGGTGCGATTTGTGCCGCAAGTGCTTGCTGTGTATGAAGTGATGGCAGATTCGCTGTCCAGTGCTCATTCAAATACACCGAACCATGTTGTTGTCCTGCACCCGATATAGCGCTAATTTGACTGAGATCACAAGTCTGAGCTAAGGTATCCAGCAAAATTTCCAGTGCATCGAGCCACATTAGTGGATCGGCATGCACTTCACCGGCTGAACCATTGGGGATAAAGCCGGACGGTGCATTATAACGGGGTAATGCTTGCCCGAAGTTAATGGAGCAGTCGGCTACAATGTGACCCTGTTGGGTGTCAATGACCAGCGCTGAAAAACTTTGGGTGGAGGCGTCTAAACCGAGTGCGAGTGACATGTCTTTGTAGTGGGGCCGCTCCCGATACGAGTATCGATTCGCATCGGGACTAGGTGCTTGTGGATTTAGATGAATTCGTTCAGTAGATTTTCGAGCATCTCTTGGCGTCCACTGCCGAGGGCGGGCTCTCCGCTGGTCAGAGCGATTTTTTCTAGCTCATCTAGGCTGCACTGGCCAGCCTCAATTTTTTTGCCGAGTGCGCCGTCGAAGCTGCTGTAGCGTGCTTTTACGAAGTCCGCCATACGGCCATCCTGACGAATGGCGGACGCGATCTTCAGCCCGCGGGCAAAGGCGTCCATGCCCCCGATATGTGCATGGATTAAATCGATCGGCTCATGGGATTCCCGGCGGCGTTTGGCGTCGAAGTTTAGGCCACCAGTCGTGAATCCGCCCATTTGCAGTACGACTAGCATGACCTGTGTGGTCAGATAAATGTCTGTGGGAAATTGATCGGTGTCCCAGCCAATCAAGGTGTCGCCGCGATTGGCATCGATACTGCCCAGCATCCCGGCGTCAGCAGCCACTGTCAGCTCGTGTTCCATGGTATGCCCTGCGAGTGTTGCGTGATTGGTCTCGATATTGAGCCGGAATTTATCCATCAGGCCGTATTGCCGCAAAAAATTGAGGCACGCAGCCGAATCGCTGTCATATTGATGCGTTGATGGTTCGCGCGGCTTGGGTTCGATGTAGAAGGGGCCGTCAAAGCTGATCTTTTTGGCGTGGTCGACGGCCATATGCAAGAAGGCCGCTAAATGATCCAACTCACGCTGCATATCAGTATTCAGTAAAGTGGCATAGCCCTCACGCCCGCCCCAAAAAGTGTAGCCAAGTCCGTCGAGTTCCTTGGTGCATTCAAGAGCTTTTTTCACTTGGGCTGCCGCGTAGGTGTAGACATTTAGCTCTGGCGAAGTCGCGCCACCTTGTGCATAGCGCGGATGGGAGAAGAGGCAGGCCGTGCCCCATAGCAGTTGAACGCCTGTTTCCGCTTGCTTTTCTTTGAGCTTTGCAACGACCGCTTCCAAGGCTTTATTGGACTCGGACAAGTTGTTGAGTTCTGGTGCGATGTCCCTGTCGTGCCAGCAATAGTAGTCGATGCCCATGACTTCTAGGAATTCAAAAAAGACATCGACGCGCTTTAAAGCATTGTCGGTCGAGTCTGAGCGATCATCCCACGGCATTTGAGCGGTCCCGCCCCCAAAAGGATCTGCGAGTTCATTGCGCATGACGTGCCAATAGGGGGCAGCGAAGCGTAAGTGCTCTTTCATCGACTTGCCATCAATGAGCTGTTCCGGGTTGTAGTGCTTAAAGGCCAGCGGGTTTTTAGAACCAGTGCCTTCGTATTGGATACGATCGCAATCGAAGTATTTTTTCATGGGTATTTGTGTGGGTTAGATTGTCATCAATTAAATGTGTAATATAGCAGATGTTGCGGACGATTGGAATTGCATCCGTCGTCAATAACTGTGCAGAATCGTTCATGAGTTCTGAAGTGTATAGCACCTGCTGCCCAGCAGTTGATGCAGCGACCGGGCCCGTATTGGAGCTTTTTCATCAGCTTTCAGAAGTGCTCTTTTGGATCAAAGATGCTGATTTGAAGATTCAAGCCTTGAATACGACCTTTGCGCAGCGACTCAAGCGTAGCCCGCAGAGTATTCTCGGTCAGCGGGACTCGGATTTATATTATCCCGAGTTGGCGCGCGTTTTCATGGAAGATGATCGGGAGATCCTACGCTCAGGAGTGGCTCAATATCGAAAAGTAGAACTTCTAACGACTAGCTATGGGGGGGTTGAATGGCGTTCGACCACCAAATTGCCCATTCGGTCTGTTGATGGCGAAATTTTGGGAACTACTGGAATTTCCAGGCCGATCCCGTGCGCGATCAAAGATTTGCCTGTGCCGTTTCAGGCTTTTGCGCAGATCGTCGAATATGCACGAGCGAATCTAAAGTGCAGAGTGAGCGTTGTTGAGCTCGCAAAATTTTCGAATATGTCGGTGTCCACACTGGGGCGGCGATTTAAGCAGTATTTGCGTCTGTCGCCGTCTGAGTTTTTGTCGCAGCTTCGCATTTCGCATGCCTGCCAGATGCTGGAGCATACTCCCTTTAATGTCAGTGAAATCGGGTTTGAATGCGGCTTTGAAAATGCCGCTGCCTTTTCTCGAGCTTTTCGGGTACAAATGCGTCAGTCGCCTACAGCCTACCGCCAGCAGTTCGCCTAAAATTGCTTTAGCAGTCCTATTCAGTCGCAGGAATTTGGGATAGCCGGCTTTAACTGGATTATGTAATCGGATGCGCACGGGGCTTGGCAACTGCAGGCCGAGAGAGCGTAATAAATATGGGTGACTGGGCCTGATAGTCAGCGACGTACCTTGCTCGCCTAAGTTCTGAGAAAAGGAACAGACCGGATACGAAGCACAGGGGATCCCTGTTTGAGCACTCTCACGGTGAGCACATTTCTAACGTGAAGTATTGTAAATGTAGCTGATGTAAAACTACTTTAAGTGTAAGCGTCCGACGGGCGTCCTTCTGTACATCGAAAAGATCCATGCTATTTTGC
>CAWVTP010000052.1:0-13901 GCA_963933035.1 uncultured Puniceicoccaceae bacterium
CACGAAGGGCTTACAGCCCTCCTGTGCGCAGAGTCGCCTTGCTCAAAATCAAAATGGCTTTCGTCTCGTTCATGGTAGATTTCCAGAGGTGCCCTGTAGCGTACAATTTCGAGAAATTCTTGTTGTTTGCTTATGTGTCTAGCGAACAGGTCCTTGAATGGCGATCGGGTTGAGTAGCATCAATGCAATTGAGATACAATATAGAGTGAGTCCGAGACATAAAATAATGCTACCGATTCGATAGGCCTTCGTCTTCTGATCGCGTCGGCGGAGGATGGCCTCAATGGCCTGAACGGGAGCACCCTCTAAATATCCAGTGACCCAGCGTATCGGCATAACATTTAGGCAAATCCAAGCAGCGCTGCCTAAAGCAACAAGAAGGCCTGCAACTAGAAAGTACTGAGCAAGCGGACTACTGCCGGCGATTAAGCGCCCCGAGAAGCCTGTGACTGTGACGACAATACCGGCTAGGCTTAACAGGATTTGGGCACGCGCATAGAGTGTGTTGAGATGACGCTCAACGATTTCAAGTGCTGCTTTGGTGTCCTCATTGCACAGTTTTAGGATTGCATGGGCTTCATTCTGTGGAGTCATATGAATCTCAATGTTTGAATTAAAAACGCCGCTGGTTCAATCGAATCCAGCGGCGTTGAGAGTAGCACAAGAAGACTGTCTTTACAAGCGCGGCATAGTCAGGCCCCCGTCGACCATAATGACTTGACCAGTCGAGTACGGAAACTGTCCATTGGCAAGCGAAGCAACTGCTTTGCCAATGTCATCCGGGAAGCCCCAGCGTTTTGTGACACAGAGACCGTCCTCAATCAGGGCATCATATTTGCCGGTGACACCGCTCGTCATATCGGTTTTGATCACCCCGGGTCTAATTTCATAGACGGGGATCCCATACTCACCTAAGCGAGCTGCAAATAGCTGACTCATCATGGCAATACCTGCTTTCGAGACACAGTATTCTCCGCGGTTCACAGAAACGACTGTGGCTGATATGGAGCCAACATTAATGATGGCGTAGAATGCATCCGCATCTGCTGCGTCTTTTTGTTCAATCATCCAATTAGCAGCTGCCTGTGAGAGGAAGTAGGGACCTTTTACATTGGTATCCACTACGTAATCAAAACTCTCCTCACTTGCTTCGAGGATGTCCTTCCGCTCTTTTGGAGCGACACCGGCATTATTTACCAAGACATTCAGTCGTCCAAAGCGCTCTTTGATACTCGCCAGCATAGATGAGCGAGCTTCGGCCGAGCCGATATCACCTTGGCAGTAGAGTACACGCGCGCCGAGTGCTTCGAGCGCTGCAATTGGCTCCGACACAGCGGATTCATCCCGCATACCATTGATAGCGACATCAAATCCCAGCTGAGCTAGTTGATGTGCACAACCAAATCCGATACCACGACTACCACCGGTTATGAATGCAACAGGTTTGCTCATACTATGCCTTGAGTTCGGGGAGGTCGATCCACTTGCGCTCATCAGAACTTTGGAGTCCTAATTCCGCGAGTTGAACACCTTTAGCGCCTTCAAGCAGATCCCATGGGAATGGCTCATCCAATACGACATGTCGCAAGAAGAGCTCCCATTGGATTTTGAAAGCGTTGTCATAGCTTTCCTGCTCAGGGACTTTTTGCCAGCCGTCCATAAAGTCGATCGGCTGTTTGATGTCTGGGTTCCAGATGGGGCGGGGCGTATTGCCATAGTGTTGGGTCCAAACGTCACGTAAGCCAACAATCGCCGAGCCCTTGGTGCCGTCTACTTGCATTGTGAGTAAATCATCGCGACGTACCCGGACATTCCAAGAGGAATTGAAGTGGCAAACGACACCATTATCAAGTTCGAAGGTGGAATAGGCCGAGTCGTCAGCTGTGCACTTGTAAGGTTTGCCAGCCTCATCGATACGCTCAGGAATATGGGTCGCAGCTAAGCAAGAGACGCTTTTCACATTTCCAAATAGGTTATCGATGACATAACGCCAGTGACACAGCATGTCGATAATCATGCCACCTCCGTCTTCTTTTCGGTAATTCCAAGATGGGCGCTGAGCGGGGATGGTGTGCCCCTCAAATACCCAATAACCAAATTCACCTCGAACAGAGAGAATGTCTCCAAAAAAGTCATTTTCTACCAGACGTTTGAATTTGACCATACCGGGCAGCCATAGCTTGTCTTGGACGACGCCATTTTTGACGCCCGCATCGCGGCAGATTTTGTACAGCTGGTAGGCGTCTTCGGTTTTAATCGCAGTCGGTTTTTCGCAGTAGACATGTTTGCCGGCCGCCGCCGCCGCTTTCACTGCTGCGAAGCGACGCAGCGTTGTTTGCGCATCAAAGTAAATCGGATAGGCGGGATCCGTCATGACACTGTCGAGATCGGTTGTGTATTTTTCGACACTGCTTTGCTCAATTAAGGCTTTCAGTTTTGTTTCGTTGCGTCCCACGAGTATGGGGTCCGGCATGATGACCTCCGTTGGACTGATGCGCACGCCGCCTTGCTTGATAATTGCGTCAATAGAGCGCAATAAGTGCTGGTTTGTGCCCATGCGCCCAGTGACGCCGTTCATGATGATGCCAATTTTATGTGTTTTCATAATGTATTTCGTATTGGTTGGTTGAGGAAATTATACGTGTTGTTTGTAGGACTCGATGATGCGTTGCAGGTAGGCGTCCTGGTCGCTTGCCCAGTGACGAGTGGAAAAGACTTCCACTTCAATCCAGTCAGTGTAGCCGGCGGAGCTTTCCAATAGCTCGCGGATGCCACGATTATCAATACAACCTTCACCCATGAGGCCTCGATCATTGAGCATATCTGAAGTTGGCGTCATCCAATCGCAGACGTGCAAAGCAATGATTCGCTTACCAGCACGTTTAACAGATTTTTCTAGATCTGGATCCCACCATATGTGGTAGACATCAGCTGCAATCCCGACCCATGCCTCACCAACTTGATCAATAATGTCATTACACTGGCCGATGGTGTTGACCGCACTACGGCAATCGGCATACATGGGATGTAAAGGTTCGATCGCCAATTTAACACCAACTTTGCTGGCATACTCTGTTAAGGAGGCAATTCCCTCTGTTATATGACGACGATTTTCTGAAAGGCTCAGTTCTGGCTTAGCGCCACAAACTAGAACCACTTGGGGAGCACCCATGGCAGCTGCTTCATCGAGAGCCCTTATATTATCATCGAACGCGTTTTGTTTCTCTGCTTGGTTTAGATAGGGATAAAAACCACTGCGAACCAATGAGACAGCCTGAATGCCGTAGTCATCTAAGATGCGTCTAGATTCATTCAGTGTGCGTCCTTCCAGCCACTGTCGCCAGAGACCAACACCTGGCACTCCAGCAGCTGCATACTTCTGACAAGTTGTTTCTAAATCCCATGGTTTGGTGGTCATGGTGTGTATCGCGAGTCGATTTAAGTTTTCCATAAATTTAAAAGCGGTGGGTTTTTTCAATGTGCACGATTGTCATTTCAGAATCTTCTAGAATCTCGTAATTATGGGGGAGGGCGGCATCAAATTTGAGCGCTTGCCCAGCCTTTAACCAGTGCTGTTCACGGGGGAGCGTGATGTGAATGTGACCCCGATGCAGCCAGCAGATCTCTAATTCGTCTCCATGCGCTTCTGGTTTGGATAAACTGGCGCCCGCTTTTGCAGATGCTTTGAAGCAGTCGATCCCCTTAAACCCGACTTTTTCGAAATCGAAAGGCCCGGAACTGTACTGCTCTGCGGTCTTGCAATGAGCGGAACAGGACTCAGCTAGATTCAGTAGATCCGTCGCGGAAAGTCCGAATACACGCGCCATACGATAGAGCGTATCCAGTTCGATCATATTTTGATTTCGCTCAAGTTTAGACAGGCCAGCGATAGAAACTCCAGATTTCTTAGAAACATCTTCTAGAGTCATACCAGCCCGCTTGCGCAGTTCTCGTACAATAGAGAAGTCGAGGGATAAATTTGAAGAACTCATATTATTTTATTGCCTTAAAGATAAAAAATAGTCAAATTCTTTCTTCAAAAGAAATAAATGGAACTTTCGTACAGTTTGCCTGCACTTGCAGCTATTGGTTATTCAGTGGCTGCTATTTTTTCAAAGCGTGCTTTGGATGCTGGCTTTGGTGTGCTTCGCTTGTCCCTTGTCATTAATTTACTATTTGTGCCGGTGTTTGCGCTTGTTCTGCTCAATGACTCTGGGATGACAGGAGAAATGAGTTTATTGAAGCCTGTCTTGACTGGTGGGACTTTCTTTTTAGGCCAAGCTTTCACCTTTGCTGCTATCCGTATGGGAGATGTCAGCGTGCAGACACCTGTCATGGGATCCAAGGCAGTCTTTGTGGTCATCATTGTTATTTTATTAGGTCTGGAGTCTTTGACGAGCACAGTTATGTGGGCGGCGATACTGTCAATGCTGGCAGTTGGCTTACTGGGGATTTCTGGAACAGGTCCCACAGCAGTGCTGCGGACCATTTCGCTGGCTTTGTTGAGTTCCTTGTTCTTTGCTTGTTCCGACACGATGGTGGCATTCTGGGGCCGTGATTATGGTGGAACGCGCTTCCTATTTTTAATGATCGCATCCAATGCGATGTTTTCCTTCCTGCTGGTTCCTTTATTTCATGAGCCGATTCGTTTGGTGCCGCGCGTTGCATGGCGTTGGGGCATTATAGCCGGCCTCCTTATGGCGTCTCAGGCACTCATCATGAATTATAGTCTGACGACTTACCAAAATGTGGCTTCCGCGAATGTTATCTATAGTACACGTGGCCTGTGGAGCGTACTATTAGGGATCATCCCATTGGCATGTTTGCACAATAGTACAATTCCCAAGGATCTTAAGGTGCGCAGCGCGCGCTTGGTGGGGGCTACACTTATGTGCCTCGCTATTTATATTTTATTCTCATCCTAAACTTCTATTATTATGACTCAAGTAACACAGAATCAGGGGGCTTTTGACGCGATCCCACAAGCCATTCTCGATCGATTGACTCGCTTTGACATGCCAGCAGTGCGTGGTATCGATGCCTCAGAAGACTGTATTGAAGTGTCTGGAGTTCAGATTCCTATGTACAGCTGCGAGGCGCTAGTCTTGGGTAGCGGTGCTGCTGGAATGCGTGCGACGGTTGAGTTGAAGCGGCGTGGTCTGGATGTATTGGTGGCCAGCACCGGTTTATTTGCCGGAACGTCCGCATGTTCTGGTTCAGATAAACAGACTTTGTATACCGCCAGTACCGATTTTAAGGGGGATAATTTTATTCGCTATGCTGAAAGTCTGTGCAGTGGTGGGGCGATGGATTTTTCCACCGCTTATGTAGAGGCGCTGGGTTCGGTCGATGCTATGGGAGGCCTTCAGTTTATGGGACTGCCCTTACCACATGACGAGCAAGGCGCCATATTACGTTACCAAACGGATCATGACGAAGCCGGGCGCGCGACGAGTTGTGGGCCGCGCACTTCCAAATTGATGGTAAAGGTGCTATTCGAGGAAGCCTTGACCTTAGGTGTGCGCATTCTGCCCAGTTGCAGTGGTATTCGAATTGTTAAAGAGCGCATAGATGATACCGAGCGCGTCATTGGGGTGATTGCTTTACACCGTGAGGAAAAGCGAAATGCCTATGGTCTTATTTTCATTCGTTGTGAGGACTTAATCATCGCCACGGGTGGTCCGGGAGAGTTGTATCGCGATAGCGTCTATCCCCAGCACTGTCATGGTGGCCTCGGTCTGGCACTTGAAGCAGGTATTGAGCTATGTAATCTCACCGAAAGTCAGTTTGGAATCGGGACCCCTCGCACTAAATTTCCCTGGAATTTATCCGGTACTTATGTGCAAGTGATGCCTCGGATTTACTCTGTGGATGCGTCGGGTAATGAGCATAATTTTTTGGCGCGTTACTACCGGACGACGTGTGAAATGGTTTCTAATACATTTCGTAAAGGGTATCAATGGCCTTACCATTCAACGCGGATGTTGGACTACGGTTCTAGCCTATTAGATTTAGCCGTCTTTTTAGAGCAGCAGGCCGGACGCAAGGTGTACTTAGACTTCCTGCGCAATCCAGATCCTGTCCGTGAAGGCGATCTTTTTGCTTTAGATAATTTAGATCCTGATGTACGTGCCTATTTGGAGAACAATGAAGCACTGCAAGTTTTACCGATTGATCGCTTGCGCCGCATGAATCCGCTCGCGATTGAATTGTATCGCATGCATGGCACTGATTTAACTGAGGAGCCACTTGAATTTGCGATGAATAATCAGCATATGAATGGCGGGATTTTGATCGACGATTGGGGGCGCACGAGTTTGGCCGGTTGTTACGCGATTGGGGAGGCTGCGGGCAGTCATGGGGTCACAAGACCTGGTGGGGCCGCCCTCAATTCTGGGCAGGTGTTTGGCAAGCGTGTGGCTGTCTCCATTAAGCGTGCGCGTTCCATTAAGACGGATCGAAACGATAATTCTGCTCTAGAGCAAAAGGAATTGGCGAAGGTATTGTCGCAGGCGGATGGCTTTGTGGCTGAGGGTGCGCGTAGCCCCAAGGAAATTAAGACTGAAATTCAAGCGCGTATGAGCGATTATGCTGGAATTATTTGCACGGCGGATACAGTTCAGCAGGCCTTAGAGTCTGCCCAGCAACTGCGTAAAGAAGTTGAAACAAAGGGTTTAAAGGTGAGCTCTCCTTCGATGGTGGGACAGGCATTCCGTTGGCGCCATATGGTCTTGGTTTCGGAGGCCGTTTTGACGGCCTTACACCATTATATTCAGCATGGTGGTGGCAGTCGTGGTGCACGCGCTATTTGTTCGGATCAAGGGACCCGTTGTCCAGAAGCATCCCTAGAGGATCTCACTCGCTTTCGCTTCGTAGAAGAGCAAGAAAAGGATCGTCATGAAAAGCTCTTGGTATCTTTGAAAGACGATCAATTCGTGATTGATGCACTTCCCGTTGACCTGAGCCCAGATGCAAAGCGTGAGTTTTTTGAAAAGGGTTGGGGGCCTTACCTCATTAGAGAAGGATGATCTCCCCTATCTGGGTGGGTGTGTCCTTCAATAGTCTTTGCTTTTTGTTCTTTTTATATCAACTATAAAACATACTTTAGATAAGGTGTGAGTTTCGCTGATAGCTCCATTCAAGCTACAAGCGTTTTGTTTTTGATGCGAGTGACTCGCTTTCGGTTATAATGATATGAACGGTCGCTTTTGCGGGTTTGATAAAATCGCTAAGTAGTTCAACGGTTTGAGTGTAGTGCTCGTTGTCATATGGCAAAATTTAAATTGACTCATGTTCTTCTACATTAACACTTGAATTTACGCCATGAATTATACCCCTATATTGCTATTGGCTTTTAACACTTGAATTTACGCCATGAATTATACCCCTATATTGCTATTAGCTTGTTGTATTCTTTCGACACTACAGGCAAATAATGCCTCATCTAAACCCGAGTTTAAACTGATTGACGAGGGGACGGTTTCAGCCGATGCACTTTGGCTCACGCGCTACCGCTTTGGCCCTGGACTCAATGTAAATCGCAATAGTATCCAAGTACACAAAGGCTATATCTTTGTCACTTGGTATCAGGGCGGGATGGACAATCGTCACATGATGTTATCTCGTAAAAAAATAGGATCCAGTGAATGGCATCACATCAAATTCCCCCATCGCCATGTTATGTTTAGAGGCGATAAACACCTCCCTGAGGACCAACGAAGAGGCGATTCTCACAATACGATCGCAGTGGGTATTTGCCCTATAGACGATAGCGTTCATCTCATTTACGATTTACATGCTTACACGCCTGCCGACTTCAAGAATGCGTATTTTAATTACAATAAATCCATCAAAGGGGCTGCCATTGTACCCGATGCTCAGTGGAATCTGGATCTATTTTCTGAAAAATTAAATTATTTAAGTCTATCAGCGCGTAAAAAGGATTACCACAGGGTGACCTATCCTAAGTTTTGGGTAGACCGGAGCGACAAATTGCATGTTAGTTGGCGAGTTGGAGGGACGCATGATGCCGCTATGCAGCTGAGTACCTATGATGGCGAAAATTGGTCAAAACCTCGAGCGTGGAATGTGGTGCCACGCGAGAAGTCACTTAAAAAGGGTTTTTATGGTCAGTTTGAACTTTATAACGACAAACTTTTCGCCTGTTGGTCGCGTCGCAGTCAGTTAGATGTCGAAAACGGATGCCTGGCGAGTGGTCTTTATTTGGCCGAATCGTTCACTGATACTGCTTCACGCTACTGGCTGACGATGGATGGTCGAAAATATCGATTACCCCACAAAGATTGGGAACAATACAAGATTGCTGATCCAGTAAAGTCGGGTGAACGCATTAAAGCTGGGCCCGATTTTATTGTTACCCAAAATGGTGCATTTCATGGTGTGTTCTCACATGTTGGCGTAAAAGGCGATATCGTGACCAGACATGCATATTGCCGTCATAAGAGTGAGACACCTGTTTTTTTGAAAACAATGGTGTAATGGAAAGAACGAAAATTAAACTTCATGAAATTGATGGACATATTTTTATGTATGGCTTATCTCAGGGCTTCCCTCAGGTAAAAAAATTCTACTTGGAGTCTAGATCATGGATAACTGTGTTCTCTGCTAGTGGTTTAAGAAACATATTTCCCGCAGGCACGCAGTATCGCCAGTGCGTCATAACTATGGATGGCGATACTGCCTACTTTCACCTTATCAAGAGTGCTGCCAAAGGGGTTGATGCGGTAGCAACAAGAGTTGTGAGTATTGCGCCCAATTGATTGCTTTCGTGGTAACATATCGGTGAGCGATTTTGTTTGTAATCCCCGTCAGCTGATTGGGCGCGTCCATCGTTTTAAATATTTTGTAAGTTGTTATTTAGTTTAAGTATAGGGTTCTTTTGCGCTGGAATACCTACAGGCACTCACATCATGAGACAGGCGTTTATATCAATTTACGTAAAAAGTATGCGTATTTTAGCACTGCTTTTAGCTTGGACTAGCCCTATAAAGGCACTTTCAATAACTTATTAGGCATAAGCGGAAAGTTTTAATTGGGGACACTGCCACATTAGACGAATGCAACACGGTCAACGTGCTAAAGCATGCAGTGTTATGACCGAAGCGTATAGTAATCGCCCAAATTAACTGAACTAGTGAGCGCCCGAGGGCTCAGTAAACAAACACTGCGAACAAAATGAAACCTAAAATTCGTGGCTGCTCAGGCTGGGATCGAACCAGCGACCAAGTGATTAACAGTCACCTGCTCTACCGCTGAGCTACTGAGCAAATCACGATAAAGCTTGATCTATTCAAAAGATTCTCAGGCTGTCAATAATTAGTCTCAAAAAATTGTGAGCTCAGTTTAAAAATCGGTAAAGCTGGCGACCAAATGCTCGCAGGCCTGAGCGCGGTGGCTGATTTTGGCTTTTATCTGTTTATCCAATACGCCAAAGGTCGTGGTATAGCCATCTGGAATGAAGAGCGGATCGTATCCAAAACCGTGCGTCCCTTGGGCCTCTGTAGCAATCTGACCTGTGCAGACTCCAGCGTAATAGCTCAGGCGTCCGCGGTCGTCGATCAGGCACAGTGCGCATTCAAATTGGGCTTTTCGGTTCGCAGTGGAATCTTTAGCTAAGGCTGCTAAGAGTTTATCGCAGTTATCGTTATCACTGGCATGCTCGCCTGCGTAGCGTGCTGAGTGGACGCCTGGAGCTCCCTGGAGCGCCTCGACGCTCAGCCCAGAATCATCTGCTAGCACCCAGTGTCCCTCGGGTGCTTTAGCATGCACGGCTTGGGCTTTGATAATCGCATTTTCTAAAAAACTGCTGCCGGTTTCGTCAACCGCTGGCATGCCGCCAATACTTTTGGCTGAAATGATATCGAAGGGACTTTTCTGAAGAAGTTGGGCAAATTCTTTGATTTTTCCCTGATTGGAACTCGCAATAATAAGTGGATGTTGCATGAGAAATCATTTTAAGTGACCGCGGACTAAATAGTCTTGGCCCAATTGTATATACATTGGATTATTGAGCGTGTAGGCTGCCTCCATTGTCTGAGTGAGACGCGGGTTGCCAATACCCTGAGCATCCTGATCGCAGATTAACTTCGGTGCTTTATAGATGAATAGATAATCCAGTAACTCATCGTCGAGGAGCGCGCTTAATAGACGCGGGCCCGGCTCAAAATAAAGCCCAGGGATGGATGCTTGTTGGCAACGCTCTAAAAAACTTTTTAAGCACAGTCGTCCGTTTGGCAGGCAAGGGATCGACCAAGATTTTAGTCCGAGCGCTTTCAACTTAGACTGTTTGGCTAGGGCACTTGCTTCGGAGCAAATAATCCGGGTCTGTTCTTTGAACTCATCGCGGTAAAGTTGCGGTAGCTGCTGGTATTCCAGGCTGCGTAAGTTGGTATCTAACACATAGCGAGTCGGGCAGTAGGGCAGATGCCCATCCAAGCGGGCGGTTAATTGAGGATCATCTTGTAGCACCGTACTGGCTCCTACGACGATAGCGGGAAATCGCTTGCGCCATTTATGAACGTCTTGCCGCGCAGCTTCGCCGGTCACCCATTTTGACTGCCCAGAAGCGGCCGCAAACTTACCATCTAAGGTGAGGGCGACTTTAGCGGCGACAAATGGTGGCGCTAGGGGGCGGTGAACATGTGATAGAAAGTTGAGATCTTTACAGGCTGTTTCTTTTAGGCCGGTCTGCACCGCAAAGCCAGCTTGTTGTAAGTCTTTAATCGCGCGTCCTGATTGATCTTTGTAGGGGTGGGGAGTGCCGATGGCCAGTTTGCGCATAACGAAGCGCTCTAGGGCGACACGGATCGCTTCGACTTGCGACCATTCGGGCTCTAAGGTACAGTACAGCTTGGCAGCCGGCGATGGGGTGTCCGTTAAGGAATTGATGACCTGCAATATCGTGGAGGTGTTCTCGTGATTGGATGCGCTAGCTTCTGCAATGACGACCCCCTGATCGACGATCACTGCGCCCTCATTGAGCGCGGGATAACTGCAATCGCCAGTGCCCTCAGCTAGCGCGATCGCTTGCTCCATATGGATCGACTCTGGCGAATCCGCTGGACTCATGCGCGGACAAAGGGATTGCTGCTAGCTTCCTTACTGACGGTGGTGGGCCCTCCGTGGCCGGTGTAGAGCGTAGTTTCTGGGGGGAGTGTATAGACTTGTTCTTTGATCGATTTTTCTAAGATGGCAAAGTCGCCTCCCGGCAGGTCATAACGTCCAATGCTGCCCTCAAAGATCACATCGCCGACAAAAGCGCATTTTTCTTTGGGGCTGTACAAAAGAATGTTGCCAGCGCAATGACCTGGCACATGACGCACTTCGAATTGCTGACCTATCAGCTCAATTTTTGCGCCGGGCGTGAGCCATTGACTGATTTTGCAGGGGCGGAGTTGGATGGAGGGGAGCGCAAAATTGGCCATTTTTTCTGGCTCATTAAACAAAATTTCGTCGGCTTGATGGCCGTAAATGGGGCAGGCAATCTCTGCGAATTTGTGCGCGTCTAGGATGTGATCCCAATGTCCATGCGTCAGTACGAGTGCTTCAATGCGACAATCATGTTGTTTGGCAAGCGCATGCGCCCACTCGTAGGCGCCAGCGGGTGCGTCGATCACGCAAGCGCTGTGCTCATCTGGATTTATCAGGCAATACACGTTGGTGCCGATTGGCGGTAAATCTAAGGATTCAATGATCATGCTGTGCAAGTTGGGTAGAATCTTGAATTAGACAATGCAAAAGCCGATTTGATGTGACGCCTCTATCGGAGATCGAAATTTCCCGGCAATAATCTCGGGTGGCACTTTAGCAATAAAATTCATTGAAAACGCGCTGCAAGCTGTTGTCAGCACAGCACGCTTTTTGTACGAGATGGCTGGGGGATCGATTTTGCTGCAAATAATTTGTATCCTTGTCGTAGGATCTGATCGCATGGGAATGGATTTTTATAATCCCTGATCGGCATGCGATTGTGAGCTTAGCATAATGACTTTCAAGTTATTTCAGAGCTGCTCTTCGGTCATTTTTAAACATGGGTCTACAGTACAAATCGTGTTGATTGGTTTTATGATTAAATCTATTGGCAATACTCTTTGGATTAATATTATTCATGTTTTTGGTCGTGGCATCCAAAACTTTCGACTCAATTTTATTTAATCATTGTCAAATGCCACGCATTTTCAGTTAACAGACGCATGAGTACTGTAACTGATGATACCCTTTCTCTACTACAACAGGCGGCGACCGAAGCGCGTGGCTTGGCGATTGACGCCATCGATGCCTGCAGCTCTGGTCACTTGGGCTTACCTTTGGGTTGTGCCGAGATGGGGGCTGCTTTGTTTGGTAACCAATTGCTAAATTATGATCCCGCAGCTCCGAGATGGTTAAACCGCGATCGTTTCATTTTGTCGGGTGGCCATGGCTCTATGTTCATCTACTCCTGGTTGCATTTAGCTGGCTATGAGCTTTCCTTAGAGCAGATTAAACAGTTTCGCCAATTGGGTTCGGAAACGCCGGGGCATCCTGAGTTTGGGGACACAGTTGGGGTGGAGGCGACCACAGGTCCCTTAGGACAAGGGATTGGGAATGCGGTTGGTTTTGCGGTTTCTGGTAAACGAGCTGCGGCCCGTTATAATACAACGGAGCACACCATTTTTAATCAACACGTTGTCGCCTTGCACGGTGATGGCTGTTTGCAAGAGGGCGTGGCCAAGGAAGCGATTGCCTTTGCGGGGCATAACAAATTGGACAACCTTATCCTGATCTACGATTCCAATGATGTCACTCTGGACGCCATGGCTGACCAGACTCAAAGTGAGCAAGCGGAATTGTATTTCCAGTCTCAGGGATGGGATGCGGTCACCATTGATGGGCATGATGTAGCGGCATTCTCGCAGGCATTCATCGCGGCAAAAGCCCAAGATAATGGCCGACCTAAGGTGATTATTGCCAAAACCACCATTGCTAAGGGCATTCCCGAGGTTGAGGGTAGCGCGGCAGGCCATGGCGAGGGTGGCGCCAAGTTTGCTGAGGCGGCTCGTTTGGGCTTGGGTCTACCAGCAGCGCGTTTCCATGTGTCCTCGGCTGTCCGCGACTACTTTTCAGAGTATGCTGCCAAAATGGGGCAAGCTCGTCAAGAGTGGGAGACCTTGTTTGCAGCTTGGAAGCTAGCGAACCCAGCATTGGCGCAAGAGTTAGCTGTAGGCCTTGAGGACGGGCTTGCTGAGGACTTGTTACAACAAATTCCTGAGTTTCCTACAGACACCAACACGGCAACCCGCGCCTCTGGTGGCGTGGTCATCAATGCCGTTGCGAAAGCGGTCCCTCATTTCATTACCGGCTCCGCAGATTTGTTTGGTTCTACCAAAAATTACATCAAAGAGGGGGGCGATTTTTCTGCTGAAAATTATGCAGGGCGCAATGTATGGTTTGGCATTCGCGAGCACGCCATGGGAGCGATTTGCAATGGGATCGCCTACGATGGAATTTTCCGCGTTAGCGGGGCTACCTTTATGGTTTTTGCCGATTACTTGCGACCCGCTATTCGCTTGGCGAGCTTGGCAAAGTTACCGGTAAATTATATTTTCACCCACGATTCGGTGGGTGTGGGTGAAGACGGGCCGACGCATCAACCTGTTGAAACGCTGAGTGGCTTGCGCGTGATCCCAAATCTGGATGTGATTCGTCCCGCGGATGCGGAGGAAACCGCAGCTGCATTCGCTGCCGCTCTAGGGCGCAAAGATGGGCCAACGGCATTGATTTTAACCCGTCAGGGTGTTCGCGCTAACAGCGCATTATCAGCGAGTGAGCGCCGTGAGGGCACTTTAAAGGGTGCTTATATTGCGCGCCGAGAAAGTAGCGAATTGCAGTTGATCATCATGGCA
>CAWVTP010000053.1:0-13628 GCA_963933035.1 uncultured Puniceicoccaceae bacterium
GCCCTGCCTTGGCGAGAGCAACGCCGCCAGCGCACAGCAAGCGGCAAGTCTTTCAGAACGAATCACTTTTGATTCTGATCTGCGTTGGTCTGTGCACGAAGGGCTTACAGCCCTCCTGTGAGCAGAGTCGCCTTGCTCAAAATCAAAATTGCTTTCGTCTCGGTCATGGTAGATTTCCAGAGGTGCCCTAGAGATGCTTCACTTCGCAGAAACTACTGCAGCATGTCTTCTTTCAAGGATGAGCAGTTTCGCAGCAAGCGCGTAAAAACCGATCGAGGCGACTAAATAAGCGGGTGAACTCAAGGTAAAATCGATAAAGGCATGCGAAAGCATGACAAATAATCCTAGCAACAATATCAATACGCCTGAGGTAAAACGCTCAATAGAACGCACCAATATCCAAAACAAGGTACTGAGTAGAGCGATTAAAAAGCTACATCCGACTAAGCCATATTCCGCTAAAAATTGCAGGATATCGTTGTGCGCATAATGGTAGGTTTTCCGACCAATCCAACCCTTTTTTTTATGATATCGACTATACATGATGCTGGGATAGTGCTGCTGATATTTAGGAAAATGGTAACGGAAAGCACCCGCGCCCCAGCCAAAAATTAAACGATCTTGTGCCATATCCCAGGTAGCGCAACTCGATAGCATACGTGCATCACGATCGGCATTCTTAATAGTCGCATCGACGTCTCCAAAACGCTGTACAACGGTTGCAGGGTCAATCTGCATGTAGGCCACATAGGCAGCACTCGAAAGTAAAGCGAAACATAATATTGGCAGGCCTTTTCCCGCTTGCTTAAAAAAATTACCGACTGCTTGCGTTAAACACAGAATAAAAAAAACAGCACCAATTATAGATCCAAAAATAATACCTCCGCGTGACAAAGCCATAATCACAGATGCTAGTACAAGTGTGAACATACAAAATAATAACAAATGAGGTCCACCACTGTGTCCTCTGGAGCGTGCTTTTTTTAGATAATAAAAGAATAAAAACCCGATCGCGATTAAGCTTAAGTTCAAATAGGCTGCCCCATGATTCCGATAAGCAAATGATCCCCAAAAACTCGGATTGTTAGATGGAAAAGTCCACAACAGTAACTTTGTATCCGTAAAATCCATTAACAGAGCAACCAATCCCATACTGGATCCACTGATCACAAAAACCCACAAAGCAACCAACACAGATTTACGTCTTTGTAAACCGATCCAAAATCCCCAAAACAAAGCAAAGCCAGACAAGTAAATGAGTGTAACCCGCCAGCTGTTAATATATTTATAGAAAGAGTCGACACTCGTCGGCCAATCAAAACCCAGTCGAGGACTTAATTCACGCATCCAGCGAGTGCCATCTGCCTTGTAATAGATCTCGGCTGCTGGATTTAGACCCTGTAAACAAAGATATAATAGAAAAAATAAACTAAACCAAATCCCGGGATTTTTGAAAAATCTCTTATAATTTAAATCATTGGCATGCAAGCAATCCAAACCGTTTGATTGTCGACTCATTGGGATCATCGAAAAAATAAAAGCGCACATAGAGCCAACGACTAGTGTGTGTAAACACCATTCTTTGTAACCGGCTAATGCCCAAGCGGTAAATGCGAGTGTGCTAGCACCAAAAAAGAGAACTATATATTCTCTAAAAGCAAGCGGTAAGGATTTCGAGGATCTAGGCATTTACTGAAGATTAGGCTAGTAACTAGGACGATAAAGCCTGCGACTTTTGGTGCTTTTATCATCATGCGGATCTCCTGCCACTACTTTAAAATTAAGTATAGAATCATATTGACGCTCCCAAATTTCAGAGGCTTTGAACCACGCTTCAATTGCTATGTCACAGATCAAAGTGAATTGTCGTTCACTTAGTAGCTCTTTAGATGCGTAAAAAATAATTTGAGAATCATTTGAATTCGGAAATGTATACATAAACTGATGTTGAACATCCATATTCTTTTCATCGAAAAGTTCCGGTATAAAAAATGAGCGATGCTCTTCTTGTATTCGAAAATCAACTCGACTAAAGCCCATTTTTTTAAGAATAAAATGGTAATCAGACCATAAGTGAGCGCCCGAATCTACACGATCAAGCTCTGAAATGAACCAATCTTTAAGATATAATGCACTTCGAATATCTTTTCTACTTTGCAAAGAGTCTGATAAAAAAAAATGCAAAGATGCAGCCGTGACGTTCTGTCCTTTCAAACACAAAAAAACCAATACAAAGGCAAATCCCATAAATAACCCCATGTAACGTCCTCGGTCGACAAAAACTAAAATAGCTCCCAATAATGCGAATAAGGAAATACCATACAAAATAATAAGGGCTTTGCGGCTCGAAACCCCTGTTCCTAAAATACGATGGTGTATATGCCGCTTATCTGGCCGAAATATCGGTAAACCAGATAGATAACGACGAAACATTGCAAATAATACATCCGCAATAGGTAAAGCTAAAGCCATTAAAGGCGCTAGCATTGCAGCGACAACGGTTCCTTTTTCTGAGTTGATTAAAGAAAGCGCAGCAATCAAATAACCAATCAAATACGCACCGGAATCCCCCATATAAACCTTAGCCGGTGGAAAATTGTAACATAAGAAACCAGAAATTGCTCCCACCGAGGCTATTGCGAATATAAAGGACAACGAAATCCCAGATTTGATTTCAGAAAAAGCGATCAAAATCATCAGCATACAGCCGATCCCGCCAGCTAGACCATCTAAGCCATCAATCAAATTTATTAAGTTCATCATCAAGATGAACCATGCAATTGTCACGAAATAACTTATGAGACCAAATTCAATAACTGAATCTGTGAAAGGTATCGTAAAAGTATAGATTCCCAAGCCAAGTTGATGAGAAATCAAAGCAATCAGTATCTGGAAAAATAATTTAAAACGGGCATTTATAGGAAAGAGATCATCCACTAATCCTAGGCTAAAGGCCAAAAATGCCCCGAAAAATACTGCTATATGTGTCTGAATTACTTTAAAATCGAAACTAAAGCAATAGAGGGTAACTACGGCTATACAAAGATAACTGATAAAAATCCCCAGACCACCAATTCGTGGGATAGCGCCCGTATGAATATGATGCTGTTGATTGGATCTCGATTGAAAAATTTTAAGAGACCGAGCTAAAAGAAAACGAATGCTGGCTGCACTTGTTAAAAATGATAAGAGGAAAATGAAAATGACGACCGTCAGCATAATAATTTCCCGATTTTATACACTAAAAGCGAACTACATCCACTAAATTTAAGATCTGTTTGTTTTAGGGCACCCCTGAAAACAACCCATGAGAGAAGATTTCTAATTTGTTGTGATGCCGTCAAGATGAAGGTGTTCCAAACCGAGACAGTTTTGTTTTTTAGCTGGGTTGATCTGTGCACGAATGGCTTCCTGCCCATCTGTGAGAGAGTTGACTTGTTCAAAAATAAAAATTGTTCTCAAATCGGTCATATTAAATTTTTAACGGTGCCTATTAATATTTTAAAAAGAGCAGCCAGAAAAACAATCCGTCTAATAAAGCAAAAAAAACACCAAATATTTTTAAAACCCGATTAAATTCTTTAAAAACGATGGCTTTTTGAAATCCAAATAAGTAAAAACATATGCGATCACGAAAACGTCTTTTCACGCGTTCTTTGCCGAATATCAACAGTATCGCCAACACCCCTAAAATCGTACACAGGCCTACTTTTAGAACCAAAAATAGAAAGCTGATATTTAATAATTCCATATTTGTTCAAAAAAGATTTATCCAAAGCCCAGCTTACTAAAAAATACCCAAGTTAAACAATGCATCATCTAGCAAGTTTATACTGTACCGTACAACCTAAATAAGCGAGCAACCACATTTCCTTCCAAATACGATAACGACCTTCTTGACTAATCTTTAATTCATTCTGAGGAGTCAAAAAACCAATTTTTTGGTTAAAATGCTTCAATTCGGACTGCATCGCGTTGACTTCCTCTAGTACGGAAGAAGAAAATGGCACCAATAAGGCATTTGATTTTGACACAATAACTTTATGTTTCTTTAGTAAATTTTTTATTGATGATGTTAATGGAGAACGCTTTACGATCCAATTATCTGGATAATAGCCTCCAAATGGATGGGTTAAATTTTCTGAAAGCCAAATGCACCCCTTATCATCTCGGCTCATTATAGAGAAATACTCTTTAATACCAGAACGCGCAGAGGGTATGAAATAAATTTGGATACGCGTGCAGCAGTCTTCACTTTGGTAGGTAAAAGTTTTTAATTCGTAGCCTTCTACGATCTCAGCAGTTAATGCCCTCAACTTATGAAAACCGTGCTTGGATAACCACTCTCGTGTACGAATAAATTTCTTATCAGCTGGATAAACGGAACCCTGCTGATTGTCCCTAAAATTGGGAAATAAAGAGTGATCACTAGTACTTAGGACTCTGATTGCCATAAGATTGTAGATCGTTTCTACAAAAAACCACAAGGCTACCCCAGTGATGAAATGCACCCAAAATGGACGATAGGACAATTCAAAATAGCTTAATGCGTAACCGAATACAGCTGCAATCGAAAACCAGCGTAACCAACGCAAGCCAATTGTTAACAAAGGCATAAATAATTTAAAGAATTGATCAGTTAATTGAGTCGTAAAGGCATTATAACGCACAAAAAGTTATCTAATGTACGGAATAATCCTGGACTCAGCTCATCTTTAAATTCGAAAAATACCTCATCTTTGGTCAAAGCTTTTAAAGGCTCCACTAAATATTGAGGATTAAAGGCAACATTTACTTCACCGCCCGTGTAAGCGATCGCCATGGATTCATGCGATTCACCGTACTCTTGAGATGAAGCATAAATTTCTAGCAAATTCTCACTGAGTCTGAGTTTTACTTTTTGGCTCTTTTCGGAAATCACTAAGGCTGCACGCTGGACGCAGTCTAGTAGTAACTCTCTTTCTATTTTAACACGGTGTTCCGTCTCTTTAGGGATTACTTGACGGTAATTTGGGTAATTACCCTCAACAACTTTAGAAACCAAGTACATGTGGTCAATCAAGCCCGAATCGCCTTTTGCGTCGATTGCAATTTCAAAGGCTACTTGACGATTGTTAAATTCAATTTTGACGACACTACCCTTGCCCATTAGACGTTCTAGCTCAGTCACTGTTTTGGCAGGTAAAATTAAATCGCCGGTACTATCTTCGCTAATTGCTACATCTAAGGCAGTCATGGCCAGTCGTCTACCATCAGTCGCCACCAGTGTTAATTTCTCATCCGAAAAATTAAAATAAACACCATTTAAGACATAGCGATTCTCATCAGTTGATTGAGCATACGATACCGTTTTCAACATACCAACCACCGCCGATTGAGAGAGTTCGAAGGCTCGATTATTTTCAAAGCTTGGTAGTGCTGGGAATTCTTCAGCTGAAATGCCCATCATTTTAAAATTAGAACCGCCCGATTTAATTTTTACCTGATTTTTGCCTCCAAGTTCTACCAAAATATCGTTAACCGGCAGTTCTCTAATAATAGTGGCTAATTTGCGGACAGGCAAAGTTATCGAACCAGTCACTTCGGTTTCTGATTTTATACGGCAACTAATCCCAATATCTAGATTCGTGGTCGTCAAAGCTAGATGTCCTTCTTTAGCCTCTATTAAGACATTGTTTAAAATAGGAGTCGCTGAACGCGTAGCGACTACGTTCATTACTTGCTGTAATCCACTACTAAAATGGTCTTTATTAATTTTAAATTTCATAATGTCGAAAGGAAGTAGGCTAAACTTATTCTTTGGGTAATTATATATAGTTTATATAATTAAATAACTCTTCATCTTCTTATAGTCACGAATGAAGTGAACAAAATAAATAAACAAATAGATATCAGTTAGTTAAAATATTTTTTTATGTTAAAAACCTTTGTAAATACTTTGTAAATATGAGGACAGGAATCAGTAATTAACAAAATATTTACACTTATTCAGTTAATTACTCACAGACTGGTTTCTGGATTGGATCAGTTTTTTTGCCTTGTAGATTCGGAAAAGCGCGCGGATAGGTCCATATAAGATGTAGGTTAGAAAAATAAATACGAAGGAGAGCTCTTTAAATAAAAACAGAATTGCTAGAGTAAATATTAAATAGAAGAATTGGTAAAGTCGTGTGCTGGTATTCCAATCAATTTTTTTAAAACTAGGGTACGGAATATTACTGATCATGAGAAATGCAATCGCCAACATAAAGGGAGGCATGAGCAAAGCGAAAGCTCTAAGATCAAAACTATTGAGAACGAGTACCAAAGAAGCAATCATGCCAGCAGCAGCGGGAACTGGTAATCCAATAAAATCTTGTGTATTTTTGATGGATTCTGCTGGTGGTAATACTGGGCTGGTCAGCACGTTGAAACGAGCCAATCGAATTCCTGCGCAAAGTAGATAAACGAATCCAATCAACCAGCCAATCTCCAAAAAGAAGGGATATTCCTCGGTGGGGGATAAGATTAGAAATATCATCATTAAGGTGGGTGCGACTCCGAAAGAGATAATATCAGCAATCGAATCAAATTCTTTCCCAAATAGTGATTCACGACCGCCCAAGCGTGCTAATCGTCCATCCAAAGAATCACAAATTACGCCAAATAGAATAAACCAAACAGCTTGTGTAAACAATGCAGATTCCTCAACAGGATCACTTGTCTGACTAGCTTGAATACAGCGAAGTATAGCCAAAAAACCAAAAAATAGATTTCCTGCAGTCATGCTATTTGGCAGCAAATAAATATGACTGGCCTCACCTGTATCCGCATAGGTATGCGGCTTGGTTTTTTGGTTTTGTGACTGTTTATTCATGTTCAGGAGAATCCTCTCGATGACGTACCGTTTCTAGATAAGCCCAAAAAGAGTCACTTTGTTCCACCATAAACTCTTCGGTAATCGGTAGTTTAGAGCGAAATATAAAATCTGTAAGTGTATTTTTATGCAAAATGTAGTGGCCAAACAATGCTTCACCCTGCTGCTCAAAATAAATGCGAAATTCTCCAGCTCTTACGCGATAATAGGTTGTTCCATTTCTTTGAAAGCGTCCTAGCTCTTCGTTTGGATTGTTTAATTGCTCTTGGCTTAATGAGCTAACTATTTCGATTAACATCAGCTGTGAACGTGTATCCAATTCATTCAGCGTCAGCATACTTTGTTCACTAAAATTAACTTGAAACATAAAGATGAGGCATTTGATTTTGCTTAAGGGATAGGTGTTCTATCTCTAAGGGCAATGGTAGAATTTAGCAGTTGTGGTCACGTCTTTGCTTTGTTATTTTCAAAATTTAGCATGGTTTACATGAGTTAAATGAAACAAAATTTAGAAATTGTTTTAACATTCAATACCTCCAATCAGCTATTAGTTGAGCATGATGAAGATGGGTTAATGAAATCGGCAGACTGTTTGGATTTGTTGAATCGATATAATTTTGTTTCTGTAAAAATAGCAGATCAACCATATGCCATTAAGGTCGTTTATTCCGAAGTCGCGCAGGCTGAACAGACTTTCATGTCTATCAAAAGATTGCGGTCTGTTGATATCATAAAAACATTGAATTCATTTTTCGCTCAAGTCCTCGATCAAATAAGTCCGCATTTAGCTGCAATCCCTTATTTGAATATGGGGGAGAATGAATATATTTATCGCTTTCGGACAGCAAAAGAGCGAAATGCATCTGTTTACATTGATGCAGATTCTAAAAGTTTGTATCAAAGTCAGCTGTGCGCTTTGATAAAAAAGTATCGTCGAAATAAGGAAAAAAAGGCAGGATTAGCCAGTGTTCTAGATTTTGGTCCAGTCAGTTATGTCATCCCAAGTCATTTTGGTTTCTGTTTAGGCGTCCAGAATGCGATTGAGCGTGCCTACGAAGCGATTGCAGCCAATCTTGATAAACGGGTTTTTATGCTGAGTGAATTAATTCACAACCCTTTTGTGAATCAGGATCTTTTGAAACGTGGCATTCGCTATATTCAAACTGATAAGGGTATTCCTTATCGGATGGATGGAACACTTGCTAAAAGTTTGGATGATCCAGATCTAATCTGGAATCAATTAAACCCAGATGATATTGTGATTATTCCGGCTTTTGGAGCGAGTAACGAGGACAAGGCGCGACTGATTGAATCAGGTATAAAAATCAGAGAATATGATGCGACTTGTATGCTCGTTGAAAAAGTTTGGAAAGCGGCCCGACGTTATGCGAGAGAAGGTTATACGGTATTGATTCACGGAAAATCTGAACACGAAGAGACCAAAGCAACTTTTTCGAACAGCTCATCTCATGGACCGGCTTTAATGATTCGCAACAAGGCGCATGCAGAAAAAATTATAGAAATAGTGCAAGCGCCTGATCATCTCAAACAAGGCTTGTTAGAACAATCATTCTCGGGTCTTTATAGCAAGAACTTCGATGCTAAAAAAGATTTACAAAAGATCGCAGTGGTTAATCAAACCACCCTACTGCGTAATGAAACATTAAGCATTATAGAGTATTTGAAACAAGCATACGAGCGAGTGTTTGGTCGCGAAAATTTACAGTATCATTTTTGGTCTAATAATAAAAACGACACGCTGTGTTATGCGACTCAGGTCAATCAAGATGCACTCCATCAAGCCCTTGAGAACTCCGTCGATGCTGCTATTGTGGTGGGTGGAAAAAATAGTTCCAACACCTTTCAACTCTATCGAGTTTGCGAGCAAAAATATGGAAAGCGCGCGCACTATATTCAGTCAGAATCAAATATTTTAAATTTGGGTGGAATTCAGCACTATCACTTTCCCTATGAATTGGACAAAGTGCCGGGTGCCCAAGAAGAAGTGCGTCCTTTTTTAGCTGAAAGCCTAGCTCATCAGCGAATTTTAATAACGGGAGGCGCTTCTTGTCCAGATGGTATTATTCAACAAGTCATTAGCCGAATTAATAGCTTTTTCCCTAAAGAAAAGTTGCGACCAGTTGAAGACTTATTGGCTAAGTTCCAAGCCTAATGTGGATTCCGTATTTGCCTCGTCGAGTCCCTGTAACACCAGTTCACCAAATAGCGTGCTAGCACTTACATGGGTGAAATGGACGGGTGCAATTTGTCCAATAAGTCGATCACTGGCTTCAACGATGACAACTCGGTTACCACGAGTACGCCCGACATAGCGATTTTTGCCTTTTTTAGCGGGTCCTTCAAAAAGCACTGCTTCTGTTTTTCCGACTAAGGATTCGTTACGGGCTAGTGAGTGACGTTCTAAAATCTTCAGCAAAGCTTGATTACGAGCTTCTTTGCTTGCCTTATCAATTGGGTCACCCAAAGGCTCAGCAGTGGTACCTGGACGTGGGCTATATTTAAAAATATACGCCATATCAAATTTAATGGCTTCAAACTGCTGACGGGTTTCCTCAAACTCAGCTTCCGTTTCGCCTGGAAAGCCCACAATCACATCAGTTGATAAATACACATCGGGTCGAACTCGGCGAATCTGCTCAATGATTTGATTGAATTTTTCGATGCTGTATGGACGCCGCATGGCTTTTAAGATGCGATTGCTGCCACTTTGCATCGGAAAATGCAAATATTCACACAGCTTTGGCAGCCGTGCATAACAGTCTATTAAATCTGTTTTAAAGCCAACTGGATGGGGGCTCGTGAAGCGGATGCGCTCGATACCATCAATTGTATGCACCTTTTCCAGTAATTGCACAAATGGACTTTTTTTGTCAACATGGGGAAATTCTCGAATCCCATATTGATTGACGATTTGTCCCAGCAGAGTGACTTCACGAGTACCATTAGCGGCTAGGTTTTCGATTTCTTCCACAATGGCTTCCATTGGACGTGCCCTTTCTGCGCCTCGGGTCTTGGGCACGATGCAATAAGAACACTTCATGTTGCAGCCCTGCATAATACTGACAAATGCAGTAACTTGCTGCGCTTTAGAATTGTAGTGAGATTTTATGGTGTTTTGCGAACCCATTTCCTCAGCTAAATCTACAATAGAATTTGGTTTGGGGCCCTGCCCTTGTAAGCTAGCGATCACGTGGTCAAGATGATCCGGTACTTTATGAAATTTCTGAGTTCCGACCACTAAATCTAAATCAGGTAGTCGTTCAATCAGATCGTTCCCTCTATTTTGAGCCATACAACCCATAATGCCCAAAATAAAATTCGGATTTTTTCGCTTTCGCTTACTCAGATGCCCTGCTTTGCCAATGGCTTTTTGTTCCGCTTGATCGCGAACACTGCAAGTATTTAACAGCACAACGTCGGCTTCGAGCTCGTCTTGAACAATGGAATAACCCTTGGCCCGCAACATGGCTGCAACGGCATTTGAGTCACGCTCGTTCATTTGGCAGCCGTAAGTTTTGATGTGGACACGATTCATAAGTGCCCGAAAGCATGCAATTGGATCTAAACTTGTAAACTGCATATTTAAAATGCTAAATTGGAAACTGAAGCCGACATCTAAATAGGATGACTTGTGTAGGGCACCTCTGGAAAACTCCCATGTGCCGAGATTGCCGAGATTGCCGATTTGCTGTGATGCAGGCAAGGCTCTCTCGCCAACGGTTGGGCTGGAAGCCCTGCCTAGGCGAGAGCAACGCCGCCAGCGCACAGTAAGCGGCAAGTCTTTCAAAACGATACACTTTTGGTTCTGAGCTGCGTTGATCTGCGCGCGAAGGGCTTCCAGCCCTCCTGTGCACAGAATCGCCTTGCTCAAAATCAAAAGTGTATCCGTCTCGGTCTTGGTAGGTTTTCAGAGGTGCCCTGTAGGCTTAAAAATAACATTAGAGCACTGATGCAATCAAGTTATCGGGTTTCGACAAACTGAGCTTCTTCGGTTAGCATGCAGTTATGATTCCCTTATTTGTTTATGGCAGCTTGCAGCCTGGTGGCCAGTATTGGCCTGATTTTTGTGAGCACCGTGTCGAGCAGTTGTGTCCAGCTTGTGTACGTGGATGGCTCTATGATTTGCCTTTGGGGTACCCGGCTCTAGTTGCGGCAGGATGCCCTGAAGCTAACTGGGTCCAAGGGTATTTGCTCTGGCTAAAATCGTCGACAGACTTGTGCAACATCGACCAATTAGAAAGCTATCAACCTGAACGTTCAGCGATTGAAAATGAGTACACTCGAAGACAAGTTGATTGTTGTGATTCCAATCACTTCCAGCTGATCACTCAAGCATGGGTGTATGAAATGCAGATAGATCGTGTCAGCGCGTTACAAGGAACTGTGCTCAAAAGTGGAAAATGGTCGCCGACTTGATGTGCCATTTTGTTACACAAAGCTAGCTGTATCGTTATCTGGCATTGCGTCATTTTTGGGTGTATTCGCTATGAACTTTAACCTGCTAGCAATGTGAATACAGCATTCATATCATGGACTAATCGCGCATTTGCGCTCTGTAGTTGAGCGACATCATTGTGACCATGCGTGATCAGCGCACAATCGCATCCAATCGCTTCGGCAACTTCATGGTCATGCAAGGTGTCGCCTATCAGCAGTATTTGTTTGGGCTCACAGGCTAGTAGACGCTTCAATTCTAAGCCTTTTTCTTTTTTTCCGGTCGCTTCAATGTTATTAGTGCCCATAGTTTTGTGAAAATATGGATCAATTTTATAATGAGCGAGGCCCTCTTGCAGTGTTGTTTGTTCAGCTGCCGAGAGAACGGATTGTTGGATGCCGAGCTTTTTGATATTTTTTAAAGTCTGCTGAGTGTTTCGATGCAATCGACATTCTGCTAGCCAGCGGCTTTGATAATGATCGATAAACTCTCGGCTAATGCTGGCGAAGCTCTCGCTGTTGGCTTCAAAGTCGAGTCGATTATAGAAATCAATCACGGGAAATTTGAAGTGTTGGCGGTAAAATTCGATAGTAATGGCATCCCGCTCTCGCTGGGACAGCATTTGATTTAAGACTTCAACACATAGCCAGGCATCGTCTAAAAGTGTCCCGTTCCAATCCCAAACGATGTGTTTATAGTGATAAGTCATGCTGTACTGCAGTCACATTTGATCAGATTCACAAATAAAATATTCAGTTCGCTATGCTATAGCGATTGACTCAATGGAAAAATAAACAAATAGTGAACAAAATTGCATTAATATTGTGATTTGTTATTTTTACAAACGATGCTTACTGTCGTTTAAAATTCAATCTAATCGTCCAGACCCAAGTTGACTATGCCTGCTAAAACACAATTGAAACAAACGGTACGTACCGTCGACAGCGATCGTCGAAACTTAGAACTCGCCATTTCTGGGATCAACAAACAATTTGGTGCAGGTGCCCTCATGCGCTTAGGTGAGGCCAGTAAAATGGATATTGAAGTTATTTCAACCGGTTCCATTGCGATTGATCTGGCACTCGGTATAGGAGGCTTACCGCGTGGACGTGTTTGCGAGATATATGGACCTGAAAGTTCTGGTAAAACAACCTTTTGCTTAAGTGTCATTGCTCAAGCGCAGAAAAAAGGAGGCAATGCTGTCTTTATTGATGTTGAGCATGCTTTGGATCCGCGATACGCAAAAATTGTGGGCGTGGATTTAGATAATCTAATGGTCTCACAACCTGAATGCGGAGAAGATGCCCTCAACATTACAGAGACACTCATTCGCTCCGGTGCAGTGGATGTGATCGTAGTCGATTCGGTGGCGGCGCTGGTGTCAAAAAACGAGCTTGATGGACAAATGGGCGACACCACAGTTGGCCTACAAGCTCGTATGATGAGTCAAGCCATGCGACGTTTAACTGCCGCTATCAGCAAAACGAAATGTGTGGTCTTATTTACCAATCAGATTCGAGAAAAGATTGGTGTCATGTTTGGTAGCCCTGAGACGCAGCCAGGTGGTCGCGCCTTGAAATTTTTCTCATCGGTTCGTATGGACATTCGGAGAATCGGTCAAATTAAAGAGGCTGGTGGCAAAGTGATTGGCAATCGCACACGTATTAAGACCGTCAAAAACAAAGTCGCCCCACCCTTTACGGAAACTGAATTTGACATCATGTTTAATGAGGGGATTTCGCACAGTGGTTCTTTAGTGGATTTAGGGGTCGAGCATAAGCTACTGGAAAAGAAGGGTTCTTGGATTTCCTACAAGGGTGAAATGATTGGTCAAGGTCGTGAGGCTGCTAAGCAGAGCTTACTGGATAATCCTGAACTCGCCGATGAGATCATGCAATTGATCCTGAATAAGGTGCAGCCAAAGGCAGGTGAATCATTGACGGGTGAAGGCTCGTTGTTGGATGATTAAGTGGCTCGGCTAGCAGCTAAAAGTGTTAACATGTTTTGTCCAGGATCCCGCAACAGAATGTGCAAGATGCTCTGGAACTGAAGCCCAATGGAGCCCATGAAGATATGTGACGGTTGGTCTGCCAGTTTATCTTGTCTCTTGGTTGCCTAGGTTACGAGCGCTACGAAAGGCCGAATGCCATGTAGGTCGGACCAGAATGGCGCTAACTTCAGGGGAGCACATTTTTAAGGCGATATTTTAAGGCGATACATTTGAGGGCACCTCTGGAAATCTACCATGACCGAGATGAAATCAATTTTGATTTTGAGCAAGGCGACTCTGCTCACAGGAGGGCTGTAAGCCCTTCG
>CAWVTP010000054.1:0-13615 GCA_963933035.1 uncultured Puniceicoccaceae bacterium
AAAACACAAAACGAAATCGCCTTGGAGTTTTAACAAGCGATGGGACATCCCCCTATATTATCAAAGAGTATTTCGCGAATTACTTTCTTCATACGTCGGATGTAACCTTTAATCTGCAGCAAAATTCAATGGAGGTTCACCAGAAGCGCTCAGAGCCTTGGAAAGTTACGATAGTCGACACCGGGGAATCAACCATGACGGGCGGGCGTCTACTTCGTGTTCGTGATTACATCGGGGATGAAACTTTTTGTTTTACTTATGGGGATGGCGTGGGTGACGTGAATATTTCTGAAACTATAGAGTGTCATGAAAGTGCAGGTCGCAAAGCAACTATGACGGCGGTCCAGCCCCCCGGGCGATATGGTGCGCTTCGTACAGAGAATGATCTTGTGACCAGTTTCCAGGAGAAACCGGATGGAGACGGCGCTTGGATTAATGGGGGCTTTTTTGTTCTCGAGCCAGCTGTCTTGAATTATATTAAAGGAGATGGAATGTCTTGGGAGGGGGATCCATTGCAGCTATTGGCACAGGAAAGGGAACTTTCGGTTTACCGACATCGTGGATTTTGGAGGCCGATGGATACCCTTCGTGATAAAAATGAGCTCGAGGCGCTTTGGGGGTTGGGTAAGGCACCTTGGAAACTTTGGGAATAGGAAACGTGTTTGACATCAAAATCTATTCGGGCCTCCGCGTTCTTGTTACTGGGCATAGTGGCTTTAAGGGAAGCTGGCTGGTAGCATGGCTTCTTAGCAGCGGTGCAGAAGTTTGTGGTTACTCGACTACAGCCCCGACACAGCCGTCGCATTGGGATTGCCTCAAGCTTGATATGCGCTCTGAGTGGGGCGATTTGCGCGATGTGAATAGTATCGAGTCGGTCGTCTCTCAATTTAAGCCGGAAATCATCTTTCACCTTGCCGCGCAGTCTCTTGTAAGGCCTTCATATCGAGATCCAGTAGAGACCTGGACAACCAACGTGTTGGGAACTCTACATTTGTTTGAAGCAGCTCGAAAGGCTGGTTCGGTGCGTGCCATCATTAATGTGACGAGTGACAAATGCTACGAAAACTATGAATGGGATCGAGGTTATCATGAAGAAGACCGAATGGGCGGCTTTGATCCTTACAGTGCCTCCAAAGGAGCGTCTGAATTGCTAACCAGTTCCTATCGCAATTCTTTTTTTAACAGCAAATCATATGGCGAGTCTCACAATACCTTGCTGGCTAGTTGTCGTGCGGGCAACGTCATTGGGGGTGGGGACTGGGCGGAGGATCGGCTTGTTCCGGATATCATGCTTGCTGCAAATGCCGGTCGAACCGTGACCATTCGTAATCCGAATGCCACCCGACCATGGCAACACGTCTTGGAGCCGCTTGCGGGTTATCTCCTTGTTGGTCAACGTTTGCTTGAGGGGCAGATTGATTGTGCCTGCGGTTGGAATTTTGGTCCGGCGACCGATGCCGAACTATCAGTTCGGGAGGTAAGTCATAAGCTACAAAGCCGTTGGGATAGAATTCATATTAACTTCGCAAGTGAAGACGGTGCACCGCATGAGGCGCATCGGCTAAAATTGGACAGCCGGAAGGCTCGCGAGCAATTGAACTGGAGGCCGGTATGGGACTGTTCAACTACTATTGACCGAACGGTTGATTGGTATCATTCCTACTATGAAGAGGGCAGGCTTCGAACCGCAGACGACCTCAATGCCTACCAAAGCGAGTTGTTTAAATTTCCTCTGTCATGATCGAAACGAATCCGCTGCCGATTGCTGGTGCGGCAATCGCTGAAACCAAGCCTCATGCGGATCATCGCGGGCTCTTTGGGCGGTTTTTTTGCCGTGAGGAGCTTGGTTTGGTTTTCGGTGAGCGTGAAATCGTCAATGTCAATTTCTCAAGAACCTCAAAGGCGGGATCAATTCGCGGGCTTCATTTCCAGCATCCTCCAAAAGCAGAGATGAAGCTGGTTCGCTGCCTTCGGGGGAAAGTATTTGATGTGATTGTAGATCTCAGGGCAGGTTCGCCTACTTTTTTGCAATGGCACGGGGAGATTCTTTCGGCAGAGAATCTGCGGATGATGATTTTACCGGAGGGTGTCGCGCATGGTTTCCAAACTATGGAGAACGATACGGAGATGCTTTATTTGCACACTGAATTTTTTAGCCCCGCACACGATTATGGTGTTCGTTACGATGATCCTAGGATTTGTATTGACTGGCCATTGCCCGTGGCGCAACTCTCGGACAAAGATACGAACTACCCCTTAATGACTGAAGATTTCAAAGGCCTGCAGATATGAGGTGTCGACATTGTAATAAAAAACTAACCCTGTCATTAGTCGATTTGGGTACGGCGCCACCATCAAACGCTTACTTGACCGAGGATCGTCTTGATCATCCTGAACTCTGGTTTCCCTTGCGAGTATTGGTTTGCGATAGCTGTTGGTTGGTGCAGACCGAGGACTTTGCGCGAGCAGACGAGCTCTTTGATGCGGACTACGCCTATTTTAGTGGATTCTCTTCCAGTTGGCTTGTGCACAGTGAGCGCTATGTTGATGCGATGGTGGAACGTTTCGAATTGGGCGAAGACAGTCATGTTGTCGAGATTGCGGCGAATGATGGTTATTTGCTTCAGTACGTCAAAGTGCGTGGAATTCCATGCACCGGGGTGGAGCCGACCGCAAGTACCGCAGCTGCGGCACGGAAGAAAGGGATCTCGATCGTAGAGGATTTTTTTGGTGTGGAATTGGCTCATCGAATGAAAAGCGAGGGTCTTTCTGCTGATTTGATGGCGGCGAATAACGTGCTCGCTCACGTCCCTGACATTAACGATTTCGTTGCCGGATTCACCAAGTTGCTAAAGCCGGAAGGGGTGGCTACTTTTGAATTTCCGCATCTGCTCAAGATGATTGAGCAAAGTCAGTTCGACACCATCTATCACGAACACTTTTCCTACCTCTCGCTGACCGCTGTGCAGTGCATTTTCGAGGCGAATCGATTAACGGTCTTTGATGTTGAAGAATTGCCCACGCATGGCGGCAGTTTGAGGGTCTTTGCACAGCGTAGCGATCACGGATCCCATATTTTAAAGTCATCAGTGGTCACTATACTGGATATGGAAGCAGCAGCCGGGCTTACGCGTTTCGAGGGCTATGTGGGATTTCAGGAGAGGGCCGACCGTATTAAGGACGAGTTGCTTGAATTTCTTATTAAAGCGAAGCGTGAGGGTAAGCGCGTTGCTGCCTACGGTGCGGCCGCCAAGGGTAATACCTTGATGAATTATGCCGGCATTGGTCCTGATCTTATTGAGTTTGTTGTTGATCGTAATCCTGCCAAGGCAGGTAAGTATATGCCTGGCAGTCGGCTGCCGATTGTTGGTGAGGGACGAATCCTTGAGACAAAGCCGGATTACATCCTAATTCTTCCTTGGAATTTACGCGACGAAATTGCGCAGCAAGTTGCCTACATTCGTGAGTGGGGTGGTCAAACTGTAATATCGGTTCCCTGCTTGGAGATTTTCTAATGCGTATCGTCTTAACAGGAGCCAGCGGATTTATCGGTCAGCACGTTCTTCGTGCTCTTCAGGAACGCGCGATTGAGCCTTATGTGGTCTGCCGGGATAATGCGCCATCTGGAGTTAGCGAGGATCATATTATATCAATGGACCTTCATGCGTTGCCGCTCGATCCTTTTGAAGTGATGGGGCGGCCTGATCTTTTGATCCATGTGGCTTGGGGGGGGCTGCCAAACTATCGCTCTTTGTGTCACGTTGTTGAGGAAGCGCCTGCGCACGCATGGTTCCTCTCTGCTATGGTTCAGTCGGGTTTAAAGAAACTGGTTGTCACGGGAACCTGTTTTGAATACGGAATGATTGAAGGTGAATTGAGCGAGGATCTTCTTACTAATCCACAAAATCCCTATGGCTTGGCAAAGGATTATTTGAGACGTACGCTGGAGATGATGCGGGTGTCCCAAACCTTTGATTTTACTTGGGCACGCTTGTTTTATACCTATGGACCCGGACAGGCCCAAGGCTCTTTATTGCCTCAGCTGGAGCGAGCAATCGCTGCTTCAGAGCCATCATTTCCAATGTCGGGCGGGGAGCAACTCCGTGATTTTATGCCCGTTGAGCGCCTTGCAGAGAATCTCGTGGCTTTAGCTTTAACGCAAGGGCATCATGGCGTGGTGAACCTCTGCTCGGGGCAACCGATCTCGGTGCAGCGCTTGGTTAAGGATCGAGTCCAGGCGTTAGGTGCCGAAATCGACCTGAACTTTGGGGCCTATCCTTATCCGGATTACGAGCCCATGGCATTCTGGGGAGCACGTCGCAAACTCGACACTTTGCTGAGAAGATGAGTATGAAAAAAACACACTCTATGCGGTTGAGGAATTCCCGCTTATACAAAACCGAGTATATCCGGATCGGGCCAGCGCGGAAGCCTGCGAGACTGGTGACATCAGTTTGACTCAAGATCTGAAGACCGGGCTGATTTATAATCAAGCCTTCGAGGAATCCCGTGTCATCTATGATGGTAACTATCAAAACGAGCAGTCTAATAGCAGTTTCTTCCGTCGACATCTGCATGAAATTGCTCACCTACTTCAGACCCATATGTCGGACGCGTCACTGATTGAAGTGGGTTGTGGCTGTGGCAAGGGGGTTTTTCTTGAAAGCATGGCACAGCGTGGGTTTGCGATTACGGGAATGGATCCTGCTTACGAGGGAGAGAATTCAGCCATCCGAAAGGAGTTCTTCGACGAACACTCCGGAATCACGGCTGACGGCATTATTTTGCGACATGTGCTTGAACATATCTCCGACCCCATTGCCTTTCTTCAACGGATCCGAAATGCAAATGGCGGGGAGGGCCTTATTTATATAGAGGTGCCCTGCTTTGATTGGATCCTTGCGAACCATACTTGGTATGATATTTTTTACGAACACGTGAATTATTTCCGTTTGTCGGATTTCGATCGAACTTTTGGTCGTTTAGTCCATGCGGAACGAAGTTTCGGTGGACAGTATCTGTCTGTTATCGGTGATCTCTCTACGCTTCAGATTCCTCAGGCAATATCGGAGGACGAGATCGATTTTCCAGGGGATTTCTTTTCTGGTATTGAGGCTTGCGCCAGACGGATTATTGAACGGGCTAAGTCGGGTGTACAAACCCTTGTTTGGGGTGGTTCGTCGAAAGGTGTTATTTTCAGTATTTACATGCGACGCGCGGGTGTACAAATCGCTGGTGTGGTTGATATCAACCCTGCCAAACAGAATCAATACCTCGGCGTATCGGGGCAGCGGGTCATGAAACCCGAAGAGGCAATGCAGCAGTTCCCCGAAGGCAGTGATGTCATCGCAATGAATCCCAATTACCTTAGCGAAATCCGTGAATTGACCGGAGCGCGCTTCAACTACTTAACGGTATAGATTATGAACGAAGATCCGATTAAACAACACTTCAAAGAGGTCGAGGAAAGGATTGCGCAGCAGGGAGAATCCGAATCCGTCAGGGCGGCTTCCCGTGCTTTCTTTGATGCCACTGAAAAAACAAAATACTCCTACAACTTCACTTGGATGGGGCGACCGATTATTCAGTACCCGCAGGATATTGTGGCGATGCAGGAGATCATTTTCTCGGTGCAACCAGATCTCATTATTGAGACAGGTATTGCACACGGCGGTTCTTTGATTCTCTACGCTTCACTGTTGGAGCTCAATGCCGCCTGCGGTGGCCCTGCCGAAGCGAGTATTCTTGGTGTGGATATCGACATCCGGACTCACAATAAGGAGGCGATCGAGGCGCATCCCATGTCTAAGCGGATTGAGATGATTCAAGGGTCAAGCATTGCTACTGAGATTGTTGACGCGGTTAAGGCGAAGGCGCAGGGCAAGCAACGGATTATGGTTGTTCTCGACAGCAACCATACACATGAGCATGTGCTTGCTGAACTTGAGGCGTATGCTCCCTTAGTGACAAAAGGCAGTTACTGCGTTGTATTTGACACGGTGATAGAGGATATGCCGAAGGGCTCTTTTCCTGACCGTCCATGGGAAGTTGGAAATAATCCGAAGACTGCGGTCTGGGAGTATTTAAAGAGCCATGATGAATTTGAAATCGACAAGCGTATACAGCACAAGCTGCTGATCACGGTGGCACCGGATGGCTTTTTGAAGAGAACTAGCTAACAATATTAATCAGATTATACTCTGCTGTTGTAAGATAATTATATGCTGTATTATTTTAGTTTTTTAAAATAAAAAATGCTTCTTGTTTTTGTTTGTTACCCATTAATCTTGATTAGAGAGCGATTATTATGTTCCAGAGAAAAGTTACAATACTGGTGCCTACTTACAATCGACAGGTTGATTTGTCTAGATTGGTTCAATACTTTGCACAATTAAAGTTTCCTTATTTGATTTGTATCTGTGATTCGAGTGATGCTGGAGTAAGCCAAGAGAATCGTCGCATGTGCGAACAATTTTCAGATGTGTTGGAGATTGAATATTGGGCGTATCCACCCGAGACAGATGTTTTTGATAAATGCGTTGATGCACTCGAAAGGGTACAGACCGAATATGTTGTTTTTTGTGCAGATGATGACTTTTTGTTGTTGGATAGTTTAAATAATTCACAGCTTTTTCTTGAGCAGAATCCTGACTTTGTCGGATGTCAGGGACAGTTTTTATCGCTTAAATTTAAGCTCAATTCTGAGGGGCAACGTGTTCCAGTGGTGTGGCATCAATGTTTTTCCTTGGCCCGAAATGAAGAGACTGCAGCAGATCGAATATGGCAGAATTTTCATCATTATAGCCACACATTTTATGCTGTCTTTCGACATGCTGAAACGCTCGAGTGCTTTAAAACTATTCAGTTCCGAGTGAAGGATATTTTATTAGATCCGAATATTACTCAAATAAATCCGGGCATGATTGAAGTTATTTTAGGTATGTTGATTTTGAACAAAGGAAAGGTGCACCGTTTAGATCAGCCTCACAGCTTAAGGAATGGTATGCCATCTGTTGGATGGGAGAAGTATCTGTTCGAATCAGATTTTTGTGAGTCGATGAATTTGCTTCTTTCAATATTGCCCCATGCTTTATGTGAGTCGGATCGTTTAAGTTTTGAAGATGCGAGTACATCGGTTCGCCAGGGGATGTATAATCATCTTGCTTTAGCCATTCAGCCACAACATTATAAACCTAATGGTGTCAGTCCAAGTGTGAGTGGGAAAAACTTTGTCGATGAGAAAGAAATTAGTTTACAGCAGTTTTCGATGAATGATTTACAAAAAACATTAGTGAAGTATATTATCGCACTCATTCAAACGAGACCAAGCCCGCACGACGCGACTTATCGCTTCGTGAAAAAAGGTATAGCATTGTAGGTATTTCAATTAGCATTTGCTTAGGAGTTTATGTGGAAGTGCCCGCGAAGTTTTGTAAAGCAGGGGTATCGACCTGCTCTCCAAGTTAGTCCCAATTAAAATGAGAGAGCTTATGGTTTAGGTTCTCGTTGTATTTGTTGTGGTTACAAGCCTTTTGATGCCTCATTGCCCCCATAGGGGGGCGCACAATCACCATCGCTTTCTCTGCTTTAAGACCAGAGCGGCTCACATTGTAGCGGTCCTGAAATCTCAATAAGTTTGATAGTTAGGGCTGGATGTCGTCGATTGGCTAATTCTATGCTTAGCGTTTAAGATGCGTTATAATGTATTGCCCCAACACCCATGTTAAGTTTTATTTTGTCTACTAGTTTATTTGACCTAGGGACTTCGTGAGTCACCGATTTTACTTACTTTCTGTTTTTATGAATAAGCCGATATTTTCTGATCTTTCCGTAGTGATGCTTTGTTTCAATGATGAAGCGTACATTGCTCAAGCAATTGAAGCTATTTTACGGCAGGACTTAACTCCGGGAGAGTTCATTATTGTAGATGATCACTCTACCGATACTAGCTGGAAGATTATCCAGTCCTACGCTAAGCGCAATGCATGCATTAGCGCGTATCGAAATGATCGCAATCTCGGAGCGGCTAAGAATTTAAATTACTCTTTAGGGCTTGCAAAGAAGCGTTGGTTGTATGGGGCCGCTTCTGATGATTTGTGTATGCCTGGCACCTTTTCTAAGGTCTACAAGGCGGCCAAGGAAAATCCAGATGTAGGAGTGATTACTGGTGCTAAATTCATAGAAGACCCTCAGCAAGGGACATCTTGCACCATCAGTGTGCGAAACTGGAAGACAGGCCTTTATTCCCCGAAGCAAGTGCTTAATGAGTATTTTAAAGTTGAGCATCCAGAGCATTCTTTATCGCCCTCCGTGTTTCTAAGGGAAGATCTGTATCGCAAATACGGTGGGTATCAAGAGAGTTTAGGCGGCTGGGTGGATACTTATTTAATGCGGGCTGCTGCATGGGACTCGAGCCTTTATTACATAGATGCGCCTTTGACGACTTTCAGGGTCAATCCGACGGGGTACTCTAGGGCGGTGAATAGTAACCCGCAGGTCATGTTTGATGTGCTGGCGACAGCAATGCGAAATTTCTGTTCGCCTGATGTGTCGCCTTGTTGGCCTGTGGATTTCATTTACTCTTGGTGGTTGGGCTATCGAAGAGCAGTGTTGTCACGATATGTAGCCCGTTTGCAAAACGAGCATATCAAACTGTCGGATGAGCTTTTAAAAGTCAAAGAATTAAAAGGGGGCTATTCGACTGCATCGATTGACGTGAATTCGATCGAGTCGGCTCAGCAATTAATAAATTTTTGGAACGAGCACTACGTAGGGAACATACTCAAAAGCACGGCTGCAGACTGCGCTTTTTTAAAGCAACTTTCTGCCGCCAAATCATATTGGGAGGCTCGGACTCATATTAATAGTAATGGATTTGTTAAATATGTCGGGAATGACGATACACTGAAAAATGATCTCAACGAAACAGGCGTCTTTCACCCCTTTTTGAACCCTTCTTCTGAGATCAACAATGTAGATCGTTACTGGGTACGTCAATCGATTCTGGAATCCATTAAGGTCAGCATTCCATTGTTTAAAGGCCGCTTTCTGGATGTCGGATGTGGGATTATGCCCTACAAAGACTTGTTGATGCAGTCACCCTCGAAGATCGAGACATATATTGGCTTGGATATTGAAACAGAGATCTACCAAGCAGATGTTGATTTACGCTGGGATGGGCGGAAGATACCCTTGGAGGATGCGTCGATCGATTCGGCGATGGCGACCGAAGTGCTGGAGCATTGTCCGGATCCCTTGGTGGTCCTGCGCGAAATTCGTCGGGTCCTAAAGCCGGGGGGGGCCTTCTTCTTTACAGTTCCCTACATTTGGCCTCTGCACGACGCTCCTTGGGATTTTTATCGTTACACGCCGTTTTCCCTGAAGAACTTGCTGAAAGAAGCGGGTTTTGAAGATCTGAATATTCGGGCATTGTCGGGTTGGGATGCTAGTTTGGCGCAAATGATGGGCCTATGGATGAAGCGGGCTCCGATGAGCCCAGAGCGTCGTAATGCGATGGCACAAAAACTGTGGCCGATTTATCAAGAGCTCATTGAGAGCGACGAGCTGCCCAGCGATCCTGAGGCGGGTAACACCATGGCGACCGGCTGGTCTGGTTTGGTCTACGCTGCAGCGGAGTCTGATACGCGGCCATCCCCGCCATCGTCTGAGATTGCCGCTATCGACTTGCCGGTGGTGATCGTTCGTTCGCATGCACATAACTATTCCGAAACCTTTATTGAAGATCACGTTCAGTACATCTCGAATCAAGCGACGGTGCTTTACGGATGGCCCTTCCCGCGTTTTATTGAGGGGGATCGATCGGTTTTGGATGCGGCAGTAGAACAGCAATTGGTGCAGGCCCTACGCTCCGGAAAAGCCATTGGCAAAGAGCTGCAGGCTGCCTATTGGGATGGCTTGGCTCAATTTTTTAAAGCTCGTGGTGTACGAGTTGCGCTATTAGAATCTGGTTTGATGGGCGCTATGGTGAGTGAGGCGTGTGTGCGGGCCGAGTTGCCACATGTGGTCCATTTTCACGGTGTGGATGCCTTTGCTTATAAGTTGCTCGAGCAATGGCAGGCGCATTATCAGCGCTTTTTCCGCACATCTGCGGCCGTGGTCGGCGTATCGCAGGAGATGTTGCAGCAATTGTCGACTTTAGGGGCTGCTGATGAGTCTTTGGTGCTTGCCCCTTGTGGCGTATCGACGGAATTAGAGACTTACGCGCAGCCCTTGGAGGCGCAGCCAGTGTTTTTATCGGTGGGTCGCTTAGTGGCCAAGAAGGCGCCACATAAAACTTTGCAGGCATTTGAAGCGGTTTATCAAAAAGTGCCGGCAGCGCGCCTCATCATGGTGGGAGAGGGTCCGATGCTTAAAAAATGTAAAGCTTGGGTTCAACAACAAGGCATACAAGGGGCAGTTACTTTTGCGGGCGTGCAGAGTCGCCGTTCGGTTTCACGTTTGATGGCCTGTGCGCGCGTCTTTGTGCAACACAGTATGGTTGCTGAGGATGGTGATCATGAGGGCCTGCCGGTGGCGATTTTAGAGGCCGGGGCGCATGGTTTGCCAGTGGTGGCCACGCGCCATGCGGGAATTCCCGACGCTGTGCGGGAAGAGATCGATGGCTTCTTAGTGGATGAGGGGGATGTGCAAGCCATGGCGCTGGCGATGTATCGCTTGGCGCAGGATTCCGCATTAGCGGCTCGTATGGGGGCGGCTTATCAGCAGCGGGTTCGCTCGGATTATTCGCGAGCGGTTTCGATTGCGCGCTTACAAAAGCTCTTGCAGGCGACTGCAGAGGCGGGTTATCGAAAACCCACAGTGGTCCAAGCTGCACCGGGGCAACAAGCAGTGTCGATAATGGCGCCTAAGCCCATCGCAAATCTGGAGGAGATGAAGTCGGCGATTGTCAAGGAAAATGATGCGGGCACATGCTTGCAACTTGCGCAACGAGCCTCGGAGTTGGGCGATGAGACCGTCGCCTATGAATGTTATGAAAAGGCGGTTTCTTTGGATCGATCTTGTGGGCCCGCTTACCTTGAGATGGGCAAGCGCTTAGGCCAGGCGGCTCAGTATGCGGATGCCTACCTATGCCTTAAAGAGGCGGAGCGCGCAGGCCAATTAGATGCTACATCCCAGCAGCTTTTGCAGGCGTTGGCTGCAAACCCAGACTTACAAACGGATTCTGTTTTGCAATACCAACAGCGTCGCCAGGTTTTTGATGGTCAGTTGGCGAGTCAGCCGCGCCGTATTTTGATTTTTACCAACCTTCTGCCGCCGCAGGAGATGGGAGGCTATGGACGTTCTATTTGGGAATTGTGTGAGGGCCTGCTTTTACGTGGGCATACTGTTTCCATCTTGACTGCGGATGTGCCGGAGCTACAGCAAAAAGCCTACGCGGGGTATGAGCGCGTGGAGCGGCATGTGCAGCGGGATTTGCAGTTGTTTGGGGGCTGGTCGCAAGGCGGCGCACAGGCGATCGACGATGTTGAGCAAATAAAACAAATCGCTCGGCACAATGTAAAACTTGTTTTGCAAAAGGTCAGCACTTTTCAGCCGGACGTATGTATGGTGGGTAATCTAGACTTTTTGGGGGCAGGGATGTTGGATCCCATCTTGAAGCATGGCGTACCTGTTTTGCATCGATTGGGTAACGGTATGCCGGGCTATTCGGCTGACATGACACCTCAGTCGCCGCTCTATTGTGTTGCGGGTTGCAGCGAGTGGGTGAATGGCGAGTTGCAGGCAAATGGCTTTAATGCGCACAATTTTGCCTTGTTGCCCCCGGGATCTCCCTTGCACGAGTACTGCCGTTTTGTCCCGCCAAACTACGATCAATTGCGCATCTGTTTTGCGGGTCTCATGATGGCCTACAAGGGGCCACATCTAATTCTGGAGGCTTTGGATTATTTGAAGAAGTTGAAAATACCTTTCAGCTGTGAATTTGCGGGAGACTTCAAGGATCCGGCCTTTGAGCAACAGTTTAAACTCCAGATGCGCCAGTATCAGTTAGAAGATTCCATTCGTTTGCTAGGCTTTTGTGATCGGGAGCAATTGCGTGCCATGTACGATCGTAGCAATGTCTTGGTGATGCCGAGTGTTTTTGAAGAACCTTTCGGGAAGGTGCAAATTGAGGCCCAGGCGGCTGGTTTGGCTGTGGTGCGTTCGCCGGTGGGCGGTTACAAAGATATGATTGAGGATGGTGTGAATGGCTTGCTCTTTAAGTCGGAAGATGCAAAGGATCTGGCGCGTCAACTTTTTGTTCTGCGTGGTGATGCTGGATTGTGGTCTCGTATTGCGCTGCAGGGGCAACACGATGCCTTTCGTTTTAAGACGCAAGCATCCGTTGAAACGCTAGAGGCCTTATTTGAAGAGCTGATCGCCAAGCGTATGGCTCCAGAGTTACAAGGCATCTAGTGCGCAGCGCTTTGTGCTTGAGTGCCGGTTATTTTTATGGATTCTTTTGATTTTTCCTCAAAATCCATAGAGAGCATTATACTTAATAGGGTGTCTGTTAAACCGAAGTTTACCTGGGCGATGTTGCCGACAATTTACAGCTGTCAACTCGCTGTGTTGTTGGGGATGGTCGCGGTTGTCATCTGGGATCAATCGCATTGGTGGGCAAATCGTGAAGACTATGGCTTTGGTCTTTTAGTCCCGATTTTTGTCGGATTCGTGCTCTATGAGCGTCGAATGGCGATCCTGGATTATTTTAACGGAGGGGCATCGGTGGATCATGGCTCGTCTGCTAGTGCAATGAGTCGCTTGCTGGAAGGGCTTGCTTTGCTGGGTGCGTGCGCGAGTTTAGCCCTGTTCGTTATTGGAGGGTTGCTGCGGGCAATTAGCGGACCTGCGAATCCGGCGTCACTCGCTCTAGCGGCGGGTTTTGCTGGTTTTTTGATAACTTCAGTTTTTCTGTACGCACGGACTACTTTTTCGGGGGGGCTGCCTAAACTGCAGCGGCGTATCGCCTTGACGGCACTTTTTATGTTTCCCGCCTTTATTTGGCTGCTTTCGGCTCCCTTAGTTTCTGTATTGGAAAGTAAGATCAAAGTATTTTTACTGACGCAAGTGACCATCATTGTGAGTTCGCTACTCAATTTTTTTGGCTATGAAATTTTTCGTGAGGGGAATGTCTTGTTATTGCCAAATGGCAGTGTCGGCGTCGAAGAAGCTTGCTCTGGGATCCGCTCATTAACGGCCTGTTTGTTTGCAGGCTCCTTTTTGGCGGCTAGTTACGTGCGGGCGGCTTGGAAGAAGCTATTGTTGGTCTTTTGTGCGTTGTGCTTGGCATTTATGACGAATTTGCTGCGTAGCTTGATCTTGACGCTGTGCGCTTATTATCAGGGCGCAGAGGTGATTGATGCGCCTTTGATATTGCCCCTGCTAGGCGACATCGGGACCTTGCATGATACGACCGGGCTGGCCATCTTGGGTCTAACGACTTTGGGGCTGATCATGTTACTGCCCATCGTTAATTTTTCATTTAAAGAGTACTTTGACGCACGACGATGAGCTGCACGGCACACGACTTCGCTGCGGCAACTGAAATGTTGCGAGTGCATGTTCTTTCGAAAAAGCGCGAAGCTTGAAAAATTAATTTAATTTATCCCTTGAC